>NZ_FNZB01000003.1:300000-442332 GCF_900109205.1 Sphingomonas sp. OV641
GCGCGCACGATTGCCACCATTCCGCGTCGGCTGCGGCGGATCGGACTATCGCTCGATCAAGCGCTGGCCGGACTGCGGCCGGCGCTGCCGCCATTGGCAAGCGCCGAGCATGGTTATCTGCTCACCTCCCTGCCGGAAACGCTTTCTCCGGATTGGCAGGGGCTGACGTTCGAGCGGCAGCGCTATACGCGTTATTATGTCGATCTGGCGGCTGGGGAGGTGGCGTGGCGCGCTGGACTGTCCGGGCAGACCCGCTCGACCCTGAAGCGCAAGGCGAAGAAGCTGGCCGCGGCCAACGGCGGCACACTGGACATACGCCGCTTCCGCACGGTTGACGAATTATCGGCATTCCATCCAGTGGCAAGGGCATTGGCGGAAAAGACCTATCAGGAGCGGCTGATGGGGGCGGGGTTGCCGGGCGATGCGGCGTCGATCCAGCGGATGGAAGCGCTGGCCGCTGAGGACCGGATTCGCGCGTGGCTGCTCTTCGTCAACGATGTGGCTGCCGCTTACCTCTGGTGCAGCGCGGACGGAAAAACGCTGCGCTACGACTATGTCGGTCACGATCCGAGCTTCGCAGCGCTCTCTCCGGGAAGCGTATTGATGGAGGCGGCGCTGAGCGATCTCTTCCACGACCGTTTCGCCCGCTTCGATTTCACCGAGGGCGAAGGGCAGCACAAGCGGCTGATGGCAAGCGCGGGGATCGCCTGTCGCGATCTGCTGTTGCTGCGGCCCACGCTGGCGAACAGGGGGGCGCTGACCCTGGTGCGCGGGTTCGACGCCGGGATCATGGTTGCCAAAAGGGCCGCGGCGATGCCGGCGTTGCGGCGGATCGCCGATCAGGTGCGGCGGGCCTGACTGGCGCCGCAGGAATCCCCGGACGCGCGATGCGCCGCTCGGTACCGACAAGAAGGCGACAGGGGCGCTGCGAAGGAGCTAAGCAACGTCCATGCACCTTGCCGCCCCAGCGATCATCGTAGCCGTTCGCTCCCATGGCGAGCATGGCGCGGTGGTTCGTGCCTTAACCCCGAATGACGGGGTTCGGGCGGGATATGTGCGTGGTGGCCGATCGCGCGGGCTGCGCCCCGTGCTTCAGCCGGCAAACACGATACAGGGCGAGTGGCGCGCGCGGACCGACGATCAGCTGCCGGCGCTGACCGTGGAACTGGTCCACAGCCGGGCGCCACTGCACGCAGAGCCGCTGCCGGCAGCGGCGCTGGAATGGCTGGCGAGCCTGACCGCCGCCGCGCTGCCCGAGGCACAGCCCTATCCGCAACTATATGATGCCCTGGCCGGCATGCTGGACGCCGTCGAGGCAGCGCCCGCCGCGCGGGGCTGGGCGGGGGCGATGGCACGATACGAGCTGTTGTTGCTGGCTGAGCTCGGCTTCGGCCTCGACCTTCACCGCTGCGTGGTGACGGGATCGGCGGCGGATATCGCCTTTGTCAGCCCCAAGAGCGGTGCCGGGGTGAGCCGTGCCGCCGCTGTCGGTTATGAAGAACGGTTGTTTCCGTTGCCGGCATTTCTGCATTCAGGGGGCGAGCCGGACTGGCCGGACGTGTTTGCCGCCCTCGCGATCACCGGCCATTTCCTGACGCGCGATCTGCTGACGGAGCGACGCGCCGGCGCGTTGTCTGCACGTGACCGGCTGATCGACCGGTTGAAGAGAGCAGTTGCGTGACCAGTGCGGGGCCGGCAAGGCTCCGCCGCGAAGCTGCCACACCGGAACCGCGCCAGTGCGCGGCGACGGGGTGGTGATCGACAAGTTCAGCCTCGAACGGTGACCATGGCGCACACTTCCCTTATCGCAATACTGCCGGGTGACGGCATCGGCCCCGAAGTAACCAACCAAGCACGGCGCGTGCTGGAGGCGCTGGAGTTGAACGTCGCGTTCGAGGAAGCGCCGGTCGGCGGCGCTGCTTACCACCAGACGGGCAATCCGCTGCCCGCCGCGACGCTTGACCTTGCACGGCGCGCCGATGCGATCCTCTTCGGATCGGTCGGCGATCCGACCTGCGACGCGCTGGACCGGCACCTGCGCCCGGAACAGGCCATTCTGGGGCTGCGCAAGGAGCTGACCCTGTTCGCCAACCTGCGTCCCGCCAAGCTGTTCGCAGGGCTGGAGGACGCCTCCGCGCTTCGGCCGGAGGTGGCATGCACCATCGACCTGTTGATCGTGCGCGAACTGAACGGCGATGTGTATTTCGGCGAAAAGGGCATGCGGACGACCGACGCGGGGCTGCGCCAGGGCTATGACCTGATGAGCTATGACGAGGGCGAGGTCCGTCGCATCGCGATCGCCGGCTTCGAGGCCGCGCAGCGACGCCGGGGCAAATTGTGCTCGGTGGACAAGGCCAATGTCCTCGAAACCTCGCAGCTGTGGCGTGACGTGGTGATCGAGGTGTCGCAGCGTTATCCCGACGTGGTGCTGAGCCACATGTATGTCGACAACGCCGCCATGCAGCTGGTGCGCGATCCCGGCCAGTTCGACGTGATCGTCACCGGCAACCTGTTCGGCGACATCCTGTCGGATCAGGCCTCCATGTGCGTGGGGTCGATCGGCCTGCTGCCGTCGGCCTCGCTGGATGAGGCTGGCAAGGGGCTGTACGAGCCGATCCACGGCTCGGCACCGGACATTGCGGGGCAGGGCAAGGCGAACCCCTGTGCGGCGATCCTTTCCGCCGCGCTGATGCTTCGCCACTCGTTGGGCCAGGCCGAGGCGGCCGAACGGATCGAGCAGGCGGTGGCGCGCGCGCTGGCGGCTGGCCACCGGACCGCGGACCTCGGCGGGCAGTGCTCCACCGAGGCGATGGGAGACGCGGTGCTGGCGGCCTTGTGAGCACGCCTCTCGAGCTTGCCATCATTATTCCGACGTTCAACGAACATGCTCATGTGCCACTGCTGGTGGCGAAGCTCGAGCAGGCGCTGACCGGGACGAGATGGGAGGTCATCTTCGTCGACGATAACAGCCCGGACGGCACGGCCGATGCGGTGCGCGAGATCGCCCGTGTCGATTCCCGTGTCCGGGTGATCCAGCGGATCGGGCGGCGCGGGCTTGCCACCGCCTGTATCGAGGGGATGTGCGCCACCGCCGCGCCCGTTGCCGCAGTGATCGACGGTGATCTTCAGCATGACGAGACAATCCTGCCGGCGATGCTGGACGCGCTGCGCCGGGATGCCGCGCTCGATGTCGTGGTCGGCTCGCGGTTCGTGGCCGGTGGCGGCACGGGGGAATGGGACGGAGACCGCGTCGCGAAATCGGCGTTGGCGACGCGATTGTCGCAGAAGGTGCTGAACGTCGGCCTGACCGATCCGATGAGCGGGTTCTTCATGATTCGAACCAATCTGGTTCGGGCACTGGCGCCGCAGCTTTCCGGCATTGGGTTCAAGATCCTGCTCGACATCATGGCGGCCGCCGACCGTCCCTTGCGCTTTCTCGAACTGCCTTACGTGTTCCGCTGTCGGGAGCAGGGGGAGTCGAAGCTCGATCATGTGGTCGCGCTCGAATATCTGATCGCCATTTATGACCGGAAGTTCGGCAATGTCGTGCCGGTGCGCTTCGCGATGTTCTCCGCCATTGGCGTGATCGGCGTTCTGATCCACATGACCGTCTTGACGATGTTGCACATCGGCCTCGGAGCGGCGTTTCTCGGCGGGCAGATCGTGGGCACGCTTGCGGCGATGACCTTCAACTTCTTCCTGAACAATGCGCTGACCTATCGCGACCGGCGGCTGCGCGGGTGGCGCGCGCTGCTCGATGGATGGGTATCCTTTTGCCTGGTCTGTTCAGTGGGTGCGATCGCCAATGTCGGCGTGGCGGGATTCCTGTATGATTTCCACTTCGGCGCCTGGGCAGGATCAGCGCTGGCGGGCGTGCTGGTGGGGGCGGTGTGGAATTACGCTTTGTCCTCGCGCTTCACCTGGGGGCGCTATTGAAGCGGTTCACACCCAGGTGTCGAACCACATCCAGCGCCTGAACGCAGCGGCGTCCGCCAGCGCGCCGGCGGACAGGACCGGCAGGAAGTAGATGGCCAGCGCCAGGGCCAGCGCCACCACGAACAGGTCGATATCGCGAACTCGTGCGCGCCAGCGATCCAGCATCAGCGCGAGCGGGATGACGATGAAGATGCTGGACGGATAGTAATAATAATAGAAGCCAAGTGACTTGGGGATCACGGCCCATATGCCAAGGCTGCCGGTCCAGAGTGAGGCGGCCGCAAACAAGCGCGGCGATCCACCGCGGACCCAGCCGATCCAGCAGCCAACCACTGCCACCAGCCCGCCCCACATGATTGCCGGATTGCCCAAGAGCAGGATGCCGCGCAGCGCCCCATCGACCGGCTCATAGAGATACCAGATCGGCCGGATCAGCAGCGGCCATGTCCACCAGTTCGACTGATAGGCATGCACGGGGAGCACCTGCGTCTGCCGTTCGAACATCTCGAGTTGAAAGGGGATCAATCGCGCGAGCGTCAGCGGTTCTACGCTGTAGAAGAAGGCCGGTGCAAAGGTGGCGAAATAGGTCAGCATCGACACGGTCCCAAGCACCAGGAGCGCCGGCCAGAGCGGGAGGCCGGGGAAGCGGCGTGGATCCTCGCGCTTGAACAGGAGAAAGGCGACGGCGGCAAAGGCCACATAGGGCGCGGCCAGCCATTTGCAGCCGACGGCAAGGCCGAGCAGCGCCGATGCAAGCACCCAGCGCCACCAGCCTCCGACGCGCAGGGTCCACCCAACGAAGGCGATCGCGCCGGCCAGAAAGGCAAGCATGAACCCATCCAACATCGCGATGCGTGCCTGGACATAGAGCGTGAAGCCAAGCAGCGTGAGTGCCGCCGTGACCAGGCTGGGCCGCACTCGCCCGGTGATCAGCCAGGCGGTGGCGAACATGGACACGACCGTCACGCTGCCGGCAAGCGTGGACATGAAGCGCCATCCGACGGGTGTGTCCCCGAAGATGGAGATGCCCAGCGCGATCAGGATCTTGCCGAGCAAGGGATGTTCGATGTTGGCGGGGCCCGACAGGGCGATCAGGGCACGGGCCGCCGGCACATAATGGATTTCGTCAAAGACGAGAACATGCGGAACCGACAGCCGGACCAGGAACAATGCCTCGGCCAGAAGGAAGAGAAGCACGGCGAGCGGCAGCGGACGGCGCAGCATGGGAAGCGTGCTTAGCGGTGCGTGCCTGCCGGCGATAGCTGGCGCATCTGCGAAGTCACGCGCGCTTGCACGACCGGGCAGTTCCGCCGCTGTTGGGGATAGCAGCCTGGCCGTGGCGCGGAGTGAGGCAGCAGCGTCGCACGGGCAAAGTGTCGGCCGGCCGTTGCACGTTGCGGCGGACAGCCTTGAAAGCCGGCGACGATTGGCCGAAAGCGGGCGGCATGAAACGCCGTACCGGACAGGACCGCTCCATCACCGACACGTGGCGCCCCGCCACACGCATGATCCGCGGCGGGACCGCGCGCAGCGAATATGGGGAGACATCCGAAGCGATCTTCCTCACGTCCGGCTACAGCTATGACTGCGCGGGCGATGCCGCCGCCCGCTTCGCCGGCGAGCAGGAGGGAATGACCTATTCCCGGCTCCAGAACCCGACAGTGGAGATGCTGGAGCATCGCATCGCCATATTGGAGGGCGCCGAGGCGTGCCGCACCATGGCGAGCGGCATGGCTGCCATGACGGCGGTGCTGCTGAGCCAGCTCCAGGCAGGTGATCATGTGGTCGCCGGCCGCGCAGCCTTTGGGTCATGCCGCTGGCTGGTGGACACCCTGCTCCCCAAGTTCGGCATCACCAGCACCGTTGTCGACGCGCGCGATCCGCAGCAATTCGAAGATGCCATCCGACCGGAAACAAAGGTGTTCTTCTTCGAGACACCGGCCAACCCGACGATGGATGTGGTGGACCTGAAGGCCGTGTGCGGCATTGCGCGTGACCACGGCATCACCAGCGTGGTCGACAATGCCTTCGCCACCCCGGCGTTGCAGCGGCCGATGGAATTCGGTGCTGACGTCACCGCTTATTCCGCCACCAAGATGATGGATGGGCAAGGCCGCGTGCTGGCTGGCGCCGTGTGCGGCACCAAGGATTTCATCGACAATACGCTGCTGCCGTTCACGCGGAATACCGGGCCGACATTGTCGCCGTTCAATGCGTGGGTCGTATTGAAGGGGTTGGAAACGCTGGATCTTCGCATTCAGCGCCAGTCGGAAAATGCGCTAAAGGTCGCGACCTTCCTGGAAGGGAGGGTGCCGAAGGTGTTGTACCCGGGACTGCCCAGCCATCCACAGCACAATCTGGCCATGAGCCAGATGGACGCGGCCGGCCCGATCTTCGCCATGGTGCTGGATGGCGGGCGCAAGCAGGCGCACGGACTGCTCGATGCGCTGGAGCTGATCGATATTTCGAACAACATCGGCGACTCCCGATCTTTGATGACTCATCCTGCCTCCACCACCCACAATTCGGTTGCGCCGGACAAGCGCGAGGAAATGGGCGTGACCGAAGGCATGCTTCGCCTGAACGTCGGGCTTGAGGACCCGCAGGATCTGATTGAGGATCTTGACCGGGCATTGAGGCAGGTCGGTTTGTGAAGGCGTTCTTCCCCTCGTCAGAAACGACGCGGGGGGTCACCGTGCGCGTGTCCGTCAGCTACTTGCCCGAACAGTCCGAGCCGACGCGGGGGCGCTGGTTCTGGGCCTATCACATCCGGCTGGAGAATGACGGGGATCAGGCCGTTCAGTTGCTGACCCGGCACTGGATTATCACCGACGGCCGCGGCGCGCGCCATTCGGTGGAAGGCGAGGGCGTCGTGGGCGAGCAACCGTTGATCGCGCCCGGCGCCAGCTATGATTATGTGTCAGGCTGCCCGCTGGCGACGCCGTCGGGATCCATGCAGGGCAGCTATCGCATGATCGGCGAGGACGGATCTTTGTTCGACGTTGCCATTCCGAAGTTCACGCTGATCGCGCCCGCCGTTGCGGGGTAATTCGCCGCTGCCGCTTGCGGGCGGGATGCGGGGAAGGCATGTCGCGCGCATGGTGATAAGCCTTCGACCCGAGATTGTTTGCCTGACGCCGCACCAGGGCGTGGCGCGGTGAAGCGTACGCACCTTCCGCTGAACGGCCTGCGCGTGCTGGATGCCGCCGCGCGCCATCTGTCGTTCACCCGCGCGGCCGACGAACTGGCGGTGACGCCGGCGGCAGTGGGCCAGCAGATCCGCGCGCTGGAAGATACGCTGGGGGTGGTGTTGTTTCGGCGCACGACCAAGGGGCTGGAGCTGACCCCCGAAGGCGAGGCCGGTCTCTCAGCGCTGCGCCATGGCTTTCTCCAGTTCGAGGAAGCCGTGCGGGCGATGCAGGCTGGCCAGTCCTCCAAATCGCTGACCATCGCCGCGCCGCGCGATCTGACGGAGAAGTGGCTGCTTCCGCGTCTGGCCGAAATCGCCCGTGCGGATGGCGACCTGCGTTTCGTGCTGGTCGCTGCCGATGCACCGCCCGACTTTACGGAGGCCAACCTCGACCTGGCTGTGACCTGGGGCGACGGGCCCGGCGTTCACGAGGGCGAGGCGATCGAGAGCGAGGGCATGGTGACGATCGAGCGCGCTGGCGGCGGGGCGGAGGCGGTTATCGCCTGGCCCGGCAGCGGCAGCGAGGACGGCGGCGCGCTGATCCGGGTGGGCGATGCCGGGCTGGCGCTTGATGCCGCCGCGCAAGGCCTGGGCCGGGCGACCGTGCCCGAACTGCTCGCGGCACGCGACCTTGCCGAGGGCCGCGTGACGGCCGTGGGGGAGCCGCGGCCGTCTCGGCTCGGCTATTGGCTGGTCGCGCCGCTGCCGCAATGGCGCCAGCAGAAGGTGCAGGCGCTGGTCGAGGCACTCGCCGGTTGACCCGGGCGTGAGGGCCGAACCCTTTTCGAGCGATCGCCTGACCATGCGGATGCCGACGCTCGCCGATGCGCCGGCGCTGCACGAAGCATATTGCGATCCGGAGGTGATGCGCTTCTGGTCGAGCCCGCCGCACGGATCGATGCAGGAGACGATTGCCTATGTGACGCCCCACGCCAACGATCAATGGCGCCAGTGGGTGATCGTGGACAAGACGAACGGCAGGGCGATCGGCACGCTGGCCGCGGGCGAGCGGCGCCGCGGCGTGATGGAGATCGGCTATCTCCTTTCCGCTGCTGCTTCCGGGCGAGGTCTTGGTCGCGAGGCGGTCAGCGCGCTGATCGATCAGCTGTTTGCCGAGGGGGCCCGGCGGGTTTTCGCCGACACCGATCCCGAAAACGCACGGTCAATCGCGCTGCTGCTGCGCCTGGGCTTTCAGCGCGAGGCCCTGCTGCGCGCGGAATGGGAGACCCATCTGGGCGTGCGGGACAGCGTGATCTGGGGCTTGCTGCGGGACGAATGGCAGTCTTCTTCTTCGCGGCGGATAGCAACGCGGGGGTGATCCGGCCGGCGCGATCGGCGTAAGGAAGGCGCGTGACCGACGATCCGATACCTGCCCGCACCCGCCGACCCTGGACCCCGAGGCGCGTGCGCGCACTGCTTCGCTCGAGCGGACCGACATCAATCCTGTTCCGTCGGCGTATCGCGGTGATCACGGGCGCGGTGGTGATCGGCGTGGTGGCCGTTTTGTTCGCCAAGGCATCCGACGAAATGGGGCTGGTGTTCGAGCGCTTCGTGCGGCGCTGGCCCTGGGCACCGCTTGTCACGACGCCGCTGGGGTTCATGGCATTGGTGTGGATCACGCGCCGCTGGGCACCTCTGGCTCGAGGATCCGGCATTCCGCAGGTGATGGCGGCGCGCAACGATCCGGCAGGGGCCGCACGCGGGCTGATCGCTGTGCGCACGGTGCTCGCCAAGGCGCTGCTGACCATGGGCGCCGTGCTGTGCGGGGCCAGCGTGGGGCGTGAGGGGCCGACGGTGCAGCTTGCGGCGGCTGTGATGAACCTCAGCCATCGCCTGACGCGGGTGGCGTTGCGCAGCACGGTGGTGATCGCGGGCGGCGCGGCGGGTGTTGCGGCGGCGTTCAACACGCCGCTCGCGGGCGTGCTGTTCGCCATCGAGGAGCTGGCCGCCCGCTACGAGCAGCGCATGACGCTGATGGTGCTGTCCTCCATCGTGATCGCCGGCATGGTGGCACAGAGCCTCGCGGGCGATTACGTCTATTTCGGCGTGATCGGAGCGCATATGCCAATCGCAAGCGCGCTGGTGGTAGTGCCCATCGCGGGCGTGGGCGGCGGACTGGCGGGCGGATTGTTCGCGCGCGCGATGCTTGCCCTGGCGGACGGGCGCCACCGGGTGACCCGCTGGAGCAAGGCACGACCGGTGGTGTTCGCCGGGCTGTGCGGTCTGGTAGTCGCCGGGCTTGGTGTAGCGACCGGGCTGACCTGGGGCACCGGTTATGGCGCAGCGCGGGCGATGATCACCGGAGCCGATGCCCCTTTGTGGTTCGGCCCCGCGAAGTTCCTAGCGACACTAGCCACCGCAGTCGCAGGGCTGCCCGGTGGCATCTTCGCGCCGAGCCTCGCGGTCGGAGCGGGATTCGGAAATCTCCTGCATGCGCTGTTCCCAGGCGACTCGGTGCAGGCCGTAGTGATCCTGGGCATGGTGGCCTATTTCACCGGCGTGGTTCGCGCGCCGCTGACCGCCGTGATCATTCTGTCCGAAACGACAGCGAGCCGTGGCCTGATGCTGCCGATGTTCGCGGCGGCGTTCCTGGCTGACGGGGCGAGCCGGGCAGTGTGCCGCGAGAAGCTGTACCATGGCCTGTCGCGGACATTCGTCGCGAGCAAGCCCGAGCGTTCAGCGACGAGCGTGGAGCGGCAACCGGCAGAAACCTCAGGCCGCTAGCTGGTCCCGCGCGGGGCTTGCGATGGCAGATCGCGATTTTGCCCGGTCGCTCATCATCCCCGCCGCCCTTTCGGTGGCAAGGCGCGTTTCAGCGGAGAGCTTCTTCACCTCCTGCGCGACGACGGCGAAACCGCGACCTGCGTCTCCCGCGCGTGCCGCCTCGATCGCAGCATTGAGCGCCAGGAGGTTCGTCTGCGAGGCGATGTTGTTGATGGTGGAAACGATCGCCGCCATCTGCTCGAGCGTGACCTGTAGCTCGACGCCGCGCGCTTCGAGCTCGCAGCGGATGCGTTCGCAATCGGCCAGCCGCGACATCACTTCCTGTTCGAGGCTCATCTCCCGCGTGATGTCGCTCGCGATCTTGACGATCTTGCGCGGGCGACCGTCGGCGTCGAGGATCGGATTGTAAGTAGCCTGGATCCATACCTCGCGCCCGGCACGATCGCGGCGCCTATACCGGCCCGCGTCGAACTCACCGCGGCCGAGACGCTCCCAGAACTGACGATAGTCGGACGACTGCACCAGTTCGGCGTCGCAGAGCATATTGTGGTGTCGCCCGACGAGATCGGCCGCGCGATAGCCGAAGATGGCGAGGAAATTGTCGTTGGCGGTAAGGATGGTGCCGTTGAGCGCGAATTCGATCGTCGCCTGACTGCGGTCAATCGCGTCAATCTTGCCGTTGGTCTCTGCGGTGCGCAGCTTGGCCTCGGTCACATCCGCGGCGATTTTCAGCACACGCCGCGGACGGCCTTCACCATCGAAGACCGGATTGTAGGTGGCCTGAAGCCACACCTCGCGCTCGTTCTTGCCGCGGCGCTTGTATTCGCCGGTGTCGAACTCGCCCCGGCCCAGCTTGGCCCAGAATGCTTTGTAGGATGGGGAGGCGGAATAATCGTCGGCGCAGAATATGCGGTGATGCTGGCCAACGATCTCGTGCAGGGCGTAGCCGGTCGCCGACAGGAACAGATCATTGGCCCAGATGATCGTGCCGTCCAGTTCGAATTCAATCACCGCTTGCGACCGGCACACGGCTTGCCAGGCGGATTGGCTGTCATTGCTACTGATGATCTTCGACAGCTCAGACACCGTTACTTCCCCGATCCACCTGCAAATTATGTAGTGCAATGGTAAAGGACTGGTGTTCCGACGCGCCTGATCAAGATCAATGCTCGGCTACGTGCAACAGCAATGATGCAAGTTACGTAGAAATAGAACGCGATATGACTTCAGTGTTGCTGCCAACAAAAAGCCCCGCCGGATTGCGCCGGCGGGGCTGATTGCATCAGGCTGATCCGAAAGATCAGTCGTTCAAATACTCGCCAGCGGCCTCGTCGCTGCCGTCGCCCGAGGGAACGACGGTGGCGAGCGGGTCGCTGCCGGTGCCGACGTCCTCACGCGGGCTGCGAGCGTTCTCTGCCGCGCGCAGCTCGTCCGCGCTCGACGGAGCGACCAGCATCGCATCGGCCAGCTTCTTCTGCTGGGCACGAAGCGCCGCGTCGCGCGAGGAGGCTGCCACGCGCAGGCGGTTCATGCCGGCGCCGGTGCCCGCCGGGATGAGCCGGCCGACGATGACGTTCTCCTTGAGGCCCATCAGCGTGTCCTGCTTACCCTGAACCGCCGCCTCGGTGAGGACGCGGGTGGTCTCCTGGAACGACGCGGCCGAGATGAACGACCGGGTCTGCAGCGACGCCTTGGTGATGCCCAGCAGGATGGGCTTGCCCTGCGCCGGAGCCTCGTTCTTGCCGAGCTTGGCGTTGACCTCGTCCATCTCCGCACGGTCCACCTGCTCGCCAGGTAGCAGGGTGGTGTCGCCGGCCTCGGTGATCTCGACCTTCTGCAGCATCTGACGAACGATCGTCTCGATGTGCTTGTCGTTGATCTTCACGCCCTGCAGTCGATAGACCTCCTGGATTTCCGACACGAGATATTCCGCCAGCGGCTCGATGCCGAGCACCTCGAGAATGTCGTGCGGATCCGGGCTGCCGCCGATCAGGTTGTCGCCACGTTTGACGTAGTCGCCTTCCTGAACGTCGATCACCTTGGACTTCGGGATGAGGTATTCCACCACCTCGCCGCCGTCCTCGGGCTGGATGCCGATCTTGCGCTTCGCCTTATAGTCCTTGCCGAACACCACGCGGCCAGAGACCTTGGCGATGATCGCATTTTCCTTCGGCTTGCGGGCCTCGAACAGCTCGGCAACGCGCGGCAGACCACCGGTAATGTCGCGGGTCTTGGCGGACTCGCGAGCGACACGGGCGACCACGTCACCGGCATAGACAGTGGCATTGTCGTCGACCGAGAGCACCGCACCCGGCGCCAGCATGTAGCGGGCAGCCTCACCCGAGCCCTCGTCGAGCAGGGTGATGCGGGGACGCAGATCCTCCTTGGTGCGCGCCGCTGCACGATATTCGGTGACGACGCGCTGGGCGATGCCCGTCGCTTCGTCGACCTGCTCGGTCAGCGTCTTGCCCTCGATGAGGTCCTGATACTTCACGGTGCCGCCGGTTTCCGTGATCACCGGCATGGTGAACGGATCCCACTCAGCAATGCGATCGCCAGCGCTGATGATGTGCCCATCGTCGCACAGCACGTTCGCGCCGTACGGGATCTTGTGCACCGCCAGCTCGCGGCCGTCCATGTCGACGATCGCGACTTCGCCCGAGCGGCTGAGCACCACGCGGCGACCACGCTGGTCGACGATGATGCGCAGATCGCGATACTCGACGGTGCCGTCGACCGGCGCCTCAAGGTTCGACTGCTCGTTGAGCTGCGCCGCGCCGCCGATGTGGAAGGTACGCATCGTCAGCTGCGTGCCCGGCTCACCGATCGACTGTGCCGCGATGACACCGACGGCTTCGCCGATGTTCACCGGGGTACCGCGGGCGAGATCACGCCCGTAGCACTTGCCGCAGACGCCGATCTTGCTTTCGCAGACCAGCGGCGAGCGGATCTTGACCGCCTGAGTGCCAACCGCCTCGATCTTCGCCACCATCGGCTCATCGAGCAGGGTGCCGTGCGGGATCACGATCTCGCCCGACTTGCTGTCGATGATGTCCTCGGCCGTGGTGCGACCCAGAATACGCTCGCCAAGCGACGCGATAACCGAGCCGCCCTGAACGATCGCCTTCATCTCCAGCGCGCGCTCGGTGCCGCAATCGTCCTCGACGATGACGCAATCCTGCGACACGTCGACGAGACGGCGGGTGAGGTAACCCGAGTTCGCGGTCTTCAACGCCGTATCCGCAAGGCCCTTGCGGGCGCCGTGCGTGGAGTTGAAGTATTCAAGGACGGTCAGGCCTTCCTTGAAGTTCGAGATGATCGGCGTCTCGATGATCTCGCCCGACGGCTTGGCCATCAGGCCGCGCATACCGGCGAGCTGCTTGATCTGCGCCTGCGAACCACGCGCACCGGAGTGTGCCATCATGTAGATCGAGTTGATCGGCTTCTCACGGCCGGTCTCCTCGTCGATGCGAACGGCCTTGATCTCGTTCATCATCGAGTTCGCCACCTGATCACCGCAACGGCTCCAGGCGTCGATCACCTTGTTGTACTTCTCCTGCTGCGTGATCAGGCCGTCCTGATACTGCTGCTCGAAGTCCTTCACCTGCTCGCGCGTTTCGTCGACCAGCTTGGTCTTGTCCGGCGCAATGATCATGTCGTCCTTGCCGAAGGAGATGCCGGCGCGGAACGCGTGACGGAAGCCCAGCGCCATGATGGCGTCGGCGAACAGCACCGTCTCCTTCTGACCGGTATGACGATAGACCTCGTCGATGACGTCGGTGACGTCCTTCTTGGTCAGCAGGCGGTTGACGGTTTCGAACGGTACCTTGTGGCTCTTCGGCAGGCACTCGCCGAGCAGCATGCGGCCTGGGGTGGTTTCGTAGCGCTTCAGATACTCGTTACCGTCCTCGTCCGTCTGCGGAACGCGGCTGATGATCTTGGTGTGCAGCGTCACCGCCTGTGCATTCAGCGCCTGGTGCACCTCCTGCATGTCGGCCAGCAGCATGCCTTCGCCAGGCTCGTTCTGCTTCTCCATCGAGAGATAGTAGAGACCGAGCACCATGTCCTGCGACGGCACGATGATCGGCTTGCCGTTGGCGGGCGACAGGATGTTGTTGGTCGACATCATCAGGACGCGCGCTTCCAGCTGTGCCTCAAGGCTCAGCGGGACGTGCACGGCCATCTGGTCACCGTCGAAGTCGGCGTTGAAGGCCGAGCAGACCAGCGGGTGGAGCTGGATCGCCTTGCCTTCGATCAGCACCGGCTCGAACGCCTGAATGCCGAGGCGGTGAAGCGTCGGCGCGCGGTTCAGCAGAACCGGGTGCTCGCGGATCACCTCGTCCAGGATGTCCCAGACTTCCTTGCGCTCCTTCTCGACCCACTTCTTCGCCTGCTTCAGGGTCATGGACAGACCCTTGGCGTCGAGGCGGGCGTAGATGAACGGCTTGAACAGCTCGAGCGCCATCTTCTTGGGCAGGCCGCACTGGTGCAGCTTAAGCTCCGGACCGGTCACGATGACCGAGCGGCCGGAATAGTCGACGCGCTTGCCGAGCAGGTTCTGACGGAAGCGGCCCTGCTTGCCCTTCAGCATGTCGGACAGCGACTTCAGCGGACGCTTGTTGGCGCCCGTGATCGTGCGGCCGCGGCGGCCGTTGTCGAACAGCGCGTCGACCGCTTCCTGCAGCATGCGCTTTTCGTTGCGGACGATGATGTCCGGCGCACGCAGCTCCATGAGGCGCTTGAGGCGATTGTTGCGGTTGATCACGCGGCGATAAAGATCGTTCAGATCCGACGTCGCGAAGCGGCCGCCGTCCAGCGGCACCAGCGGGCGCAGCTCGGGCGGGATGACCGGCACGACCTCGAGGATCATCCACTCCGGACGGTTGCCCGATTCCAGGAAGCTTTCGACGACCTTGAGGCGCTTAATGATCTTCTTGGGCTTCAGCTCCGACTTGGTCGTCGCAAGCTCTTCAAGCAGCGCGACCTTCTCGCCCTCGAGATCGAGGCTTTCGAGCATGATGCGAACGGCTTCCGCGCCGATGCCGGCCGAGAAGGCGTCCTCGCCATATTCGTCCTGCGCCTCGAGCAGCTCATCCTCGGTGAGCAGCTGATACTTTTCGAGCGGGGTGAGGCCCGGCTCGATCACGATGTACGCCTCGAAGTACAGCACGCGCTCGAGCTGCTTGAGCTGCATGTCGAGCAGCAGGCCGATGCGCGACGGCAGCGACTTCAGAAACCAGATGTGCGCAACCGGGGCGGCGAGCTCGATATGGCCCATGCGCTCGCGGCGGACCTTCGAGACGGTAACCTCGACGCCGCACTTCTCGCAGACGATGCCCTTGTACTTCATGCGCTTGTACTTGCCGCACAGGCATTCGTAATCCTTGATCGGACCGAAGATGCGCGCGCAGAACAGGCCGTCACGCTCGGGCTTGAACGTGCGATAGTTGATCGTCTCGGGCTTCTTGATCTCGCCGAACGACCACGAACGGATGCGGTCAGGCGACGCGATGCCGATCTGGATCTGGTCGAAGGTCTCCGGCTTGGCGACCGGGTTCGCGAAATTGGTCAGTTCGTTCATTTTCCAGCCTCTTTCTCCCTCTCCCCGCAGGCGGGGAGAGGGCAGGGGAGAGGGGGAGTCAGGGGCGCCGCTCTAGACTGCCCCTCTCCCCGACCCTCTCCCCACAAATGGGGAGAGGGAGATTGCTTGTGCTTACTCCGCCGCCTCGGCGAGGTCGCCATCGTCGGCTTCCTCGTGGCTCTTCAGCTCGACGTTGAGACCCAGCGAGCGCATTTCCTTGACGAGCACGTTGAAGCTCTCCGGAATGCCGGCCTCGAACGTGTCGTCGCCCTTGACGATCGCCTCATAGACCTTGGTGCGGCCGACCACGTCGTCGGACTTCACCGTCAGCATTTCCTGGAGCGTGTACGCAGCACCGTAAGCCTGCAGCGCCCAGACCTCCATTTCACCGAAGCGCTGGCCGCCGAACTGCGCCTTACCGCCCAGCGGCTGCTGGGTGACGAGGCTGTACGGCCCGATCGAACGCGCGTGGATCTTGTCGTCCACAAGGTGGTGCAGCTTGAGCATGTAGATGATGCCCACCGTCACCTTGCGATCGAACTGATCGCCGGTGCGCCCGTCGAACAGATCCGACTGACCCGACGGATCGAGACCCGCCAGCTCCAGCATGTTGGCGACGTCCTGCTCCACCGCGCCGTCGAACACCGGGGTGCCCATCGGAATGCCAGGCTTCAGGTTGTTCGCCAGCTCAATGATGCCGGTGGCGTCGCGCGCCTCGATCTCGTCGGCATAATGCTCGCCGTAGATCGTCTTGAGGCGATCCTTGACCGCTTCGGGCATTGCGCCCGCGGCGGCATCCGGATTGGCCTCGCGCCACTCCTCAAGCTGCTGCGCCACCTGCTGGCCCAGGCCGCGGGCGGCCCAGCCGAGGTGAGTCTCGAAGATCTGCCCGACGTTCATGCGCGACGGCACGCCCAGCGGGTTCAGCACGAGATCGACCGGCGTTCCGTCGGCGAGGAACGGCATGTCCTCCACCGGCAGGATGCGGCTGATGACGCCCTTGTTGCCGTGGCGGCCGGCCATCTTGTCACCCGGCTGCAGCTTGCGCTTCACCGCGACGAAGACCTTGACCATCTTGAGCACGCCCGGCGGCAGCTCGTCGCCCCGCTCCAGCTTCTCGCGACGGTCCTCGAACTTCTCCTTGATGAGCTTCGCGGCCTCGTCATACTGCGCCTTGACCGCTTCCAGATCCGACTGGACCTGATCGTCGGCGACGGCGAACTTCCACCATTCATGGCGGTCGACGCTGTCGAGCGCATCCTGGTCGATCACGGCACCCTTCTTGGGGCCGCCCTTCGGCACCGCCGTGGCGGTCTGACCGATCAGCATTTCGCGAAGGCGGCTCCAGGTCGCCCGATTGAGGATCGTGCGCTCGTCGTCCGAGTCCTTCTTCAGGCGCTCGATCTCTTCGCGCTCGATCGCCATCGCGCGCTCGTCCTTGTCGATGCCGTGACGATTGAAGACGCGCACGTCCACGATCGTGCCGGCAACGCCCGGCGGCAGGCGCAGCGAGGTGTCGCGCACGTCGCTGGCCTTTTCACCGAAGATGGCGCGCAGCAGCTTCTCTTCCGGCGTCATCGGGCTTTCACCCTTGGGCGTGATCTTGCCCACCAGGATGTCGCCCGGCTCGACCTCGGCACCCACGTACACGATGCCCGCCTCGTCGAGGTTGCGCAGGGCTTCCTCACCGACGTTGGGGATGTCGCGCGTGATGTCCTCCGGCCCGAGCTTGGTGTCGCGGGCCATCACCTCGAACTCGTCGATGTGGATCGACGTGAACACGTCGTCCTTCACGATCCGCTCGGAGATGAGGATCGAGTCCTCGTAGTTGTAGCCGTTCCACGGCATGAACGCGACGAGCGCGTTGCGGCCGAGCGCCAGCTCGCCGAACTCCGTCGACGGACCGTCGGCGAGGATGTCACCGGCGTTGACCACGTCGCCCACCTTCACCAGCGGACGCTGGTTGATGCAGGTCGACTGGTTCGAACGTTGGAACTTCATCAGCGTGTAGATGTCGACGCCAGACTTGCCCGCATCGACCTGACCGGTCGCGCGGATCACGATGCGGCTTGCATCGACCTGGTCGACGATGCCGGCGCGGCGGGCCGAGATGGCGGCGCCGGAGTCGCGCGCGACCGTCTCTTCCATGCCGGTGCCGACGAAGGGCGCTTCCGCCTTCACCAGCGGCACGGCCTGACGCTGCATGTTCGAGCCCATCAGCGCGCGGTTCGCGTCGTCGTTCTCCAGGAACGGAATCAGCGAGGCGGCGACAGACACGAGCTGCTTGGGCGACACGTCCATCAGCGTGATCGTCTCGGGCAGCGCCATCAGGAACTCGCCCGCCTGACGCGCCGAGATCAGCTCCTCAGTGAACCGGCCGTCTCCGTCGAGCTCGGCGTTCGCCTGCGCGACGGTGTGCTTCTGCTCCTCCATGGCGGAGAGGTACACGACCTCGCCCGTCACCTTGCCGTCCACCACGCGGCGGTACGGCGTCTCGATGAAGCCATACTTGTTGACCCGCGCGAAGGTCGACAGCGAGTTGATCAGACCGATGTTCGGGCCTTCCGGCGTCTCGATCGGGCAGATACGGCCATAGTGGGTCGGGTGAACGTCACGGACTTCGAAGCCGGCGCGTTCACGGGTCAGACCGCCCGGCCCGAGCGCCGAAACGCGGCGCTTGTGCGTCACTTCGGAGAGCGGGTTGGTCTGATCCATGAACTGCGACAGCTGCGACGAACCGAAGAACTCGCGCACCGCGGCCACCGCCGGCTTCGCGTTGATCAGGTCGTTCGGCATGACGGTGGACACGTCCACCGAGCTCATGCGCTCCTTCACCGCGCGCTCCATGCGGAGTAGGCCGACGCGATACTGGTTCTCGAGCAGCTCGCCCACCGAGCGGACGCGACGGTTGCCGAGATTGTCGATGTCGTCGATCTCGCCCTTGCCGTCCTTCAGGTCGACCAGGGTCTTCACGACCGCAAGGATGTCTTCGGTGCGCAGCGTCGTCACCGTGTCCTCGGCATCGAGGTCGAGACGCATGTTGAGCTTGACGCGACCGACGGCCGAGAGGTCGTAGCGATCCGGATCGAAGAACAGACCGGCGAACAGCGACTCCGCCGTCTCCAGCGTCGGCGGCTCGCCGGGGCGCATCACGCGATAGATGTCGGACAGTGCCTGCTCGCGCTCTTCGGCCTTGTCGGCCTTGAGCGTGTTGCGGATCCACGGACCGGTGGTGACATGGTCAATGTCGAGCAGCTCGATACGGTCGATGCCCGCACGATCCAGCTTCTCGAGGTTGTCCGGGCCGATCTCGTCACCAGCCTCGACGTAAATCTCGCCGGTGCCCTCGTTGATGAGGTCGTAAGCCGAATAGCGGCCGTAGATTTCCTCGGTCGGAATGAGCAGGTCGGTGAGGCCGTCCTTGGCCGCCTTGTTGGCGGCGCGCGGGGTCACCTTGGTGCCCGCGGGGAACACCACTTCGCCCGAATTGGCGTCAATCAGATCGAAAGTGGGCTTCACGCCGCGCCAATTCTCGGCCGCGAACGGAATGCGCCAGCCACCTTCGCCACGCACATAGGTGACGCGGTTGTAGAAGTGGTTGAGGATTTCCTCGCTGTTGAGGCCAAGCGCGTAGAGCAGCGCCGTGACCGGCAGCTTGCGCTTGCGGTCGATACGGACGTTGACGATGTCCTTGGCATCGAACTCGAAGTCGAGCCACGAGCCACGGTACGGGATCACGCGGGCGGCGAAGAGATACTTGCCCGACGCGTGCGTCTTGCCGCGATCGTGATCGAACAGCACGCCCGGCGAACGGTGCATCTGGCTGACGATCACGCGCTCGGTGCCGTTGATGAAGAACGTGCCGTTCTCCGTCATCAGCGGCATGTCGCCCATGTAGACGTCCTGCTCCTTAATATCGAGCACCGAGCGGGTTTCCGTATCGGGATCCACCTCGAACACGATCAGGCGCAGCGTGACGCGCATCGGCGCGGCATAGGTGATGCCACGCTGGCGGCACTCCTCAACGTCGAACTTGGGCGGTTCGAGCTCGTAGTTCACGAAGTCCAGCTCCGCCGTGCCGGCGAAGTCGCGGATCGGGAACACGCTGCGCAGCGTCTTCTCGAGACCCGAAACATAGCCGATCGACGGATCGGACCGCAGGAACTGTTCGTAGCTTTCGCGCTGCACCTCGATGAGGTTCGGCATCTGCACCACTTCGTGGATGTTGCCGAAGACCTTGCGGATACGGCGCTTTGCGGTGCCGCCTTCGATCGCCTTGGTTGCCATGTAGCTGTCTGCCTTGGTCTAATTCGTCCGGGCGCAGGACAAGACGCCAAAAGGCCGCTCGTTCTGTATCGAGGATACAAACGGCAGCCTTGAAGCGTCTTATGAAACCACTGACTTCCATCCGTTCGACACGGTGCGCGAGGCCATGTCATTTCCCGAAGCTGTGGTGATCGGCCGGATATAGGCCCGGTGTTGGAGATCGTCAACCAGCGGGGCAATGCCGATGCTGTTGATTGTCGAGCCGCAAGGCGCGTATCGCCGCCATCTTGTCCGTCTTTCCGGCAAGGGCAGGGATCCATGACCGCGATCTTCTCGACTGGCGAGAGACGTGTGCGAAAGGATCTTTGCCTGGCGCGGGGATGACGAGGGTGATTGGAAGAGGGGCGCGCACATGAAGAGACTGTTGCTGCTTGCCGGCGCCACGCTGGCGCTTACGCCTGTCATGGCGCAGCAGACGCCGCCGGCGACCGGCGATGTTCCGGCGAGCTTCGCCTATCCCGTCGACGCACGCGACTATGTGCGCCGCGAGGTGATGATCCCGATGCGCGACGGGACCAAGCTGTTCACCGTGATCATCATTCCCAAGGGCGCAACCAATGCGCCGATCCTGCTGACGCGCACGCCCTACAATGCGGCGGGCCGGGCCAACCGGGTGGCGAACAGCCCGAACATGGCGTCCTTGCTGCCGCAGGGTGACGAGCCGTTCGTGCGCGCTGGGTACATCCGCGTATTTCAGGACATCCGCGGCAAATATGGCTCCGAAGGCGATTACGTCGTGACTCGACCGGTGATCGGCCCGCTCAACCAGACCAAGGTCGATCACGTCACCGACGCCTATGACACGATCGACTGGCTGGTGAACAAGGCGAACCTGCCGGAAACGAACGGCCGCGTGGGAATGCTGGGCTCTTCCTATGAGGGGTTCACCGTCGTCATGGCGCTCTTGAACCCGCACCCCGCGCTGAAGGTGGCTGCGCCGGAGAGCCCGATGATCGACGGCTGGATGGGAGACGACTGGTTCCATTACGGCGCGTTCCGGCTGGCGAACATCGCGTGGCTGGGCAAGCAGACCGGCTTCAAGGGCGCGGGATCGGAGCGTGTTTCCGGCATCTATGACGATTACGAGCAGTTCCGCCGGGTCGGGTCTGCGGGCGCATGGGCGACGCAGTCCGGCTATGCCGACCTGCCTTACTGGCAGCGGATGGTGGCGCACCCGGCCTATGACGGCTTCTGGCAGGGGCAGGCGCTCGATAAGCTGATTGCGGCCAATCCCTCCAACGTGCCGACCATGTGGGAACAGGGGCTGTTCGATCAGGAGGATATGTACGGCGCCATCACCACCTGGGAGGCGCTGAAGGCGAAAGGGAAGGCGGGGAACAACTTCCTGGTGATGGGGCCATGGCGGCACAGCCAGGCGAATTACGACGGCTCCTCCCTGGGCGACTTCAAGTGGAACGGCGATACGGCTACCGAGTGGCGAGAGGATTATCTCTTTCCGTTCTTCGACCAATATCTGCGTGACGGGAAGCCGGCCTTCACCCCGCCGCAGGCGCTGATCTACAACACCGGGGACAACCGCTGGGATAAGCTGTCGCAATGGCCGCTGGCCTGTGACACCGGTTGTGCGGCCCCCATGACCCCGATCTATCTGGGTGAGAACGGCGCCCTGGGATTTCAGAAGGGGCAGGCGGGTGGTGATAGCTATGTCTCCGATCCGGACAAGCCGGTGCCGCACCTGCCGCGCCCGGTGAATTTCGGTGACGGGCGCTGGGGCGCGTGGCTGGTGTCCGACCAGCGATCGGTGGATGGCCGCACCGATGTGATGACGTACGAGACCGCTCCGCTGACCCAGGCAGTACGGGTGTCGGGCGCGCCGATGGCGGACATATTCGCCAAGACGACCGGCACCGACGGCGACTTCGTGGTGAAGGTGATTGACGTCTATCCGGACGATTACCCGAACGAGCCGAAGAAGGGCGGATATCAGCTGCCGATCAGCCTCGACATCTTCCGTGGCCGTTATCGCGACAGCTTCGACAAGCCGACGCCGATCCCGGCGGGGAAGGTGCAGCGCTATCGCTTCCGCCTGCCGACGGTGAACCATGTGTTCAAGCCGGGCCACCGGATCATGGTTCAGGTCCAGTCGTCGCTGTTCCCGCTCTATGATCGCAATCCGCAGAAATATGTGCCGAACATCTTCCTGGCGAAGAAGGAGGATTATCAGAAGGCGACCGTGACGCTGTCGCGCGGCGGCGCGCAGGCAAGCGCAGTGTGGCTGCCGGTGGTGGGTGACGCGCGGACAGCGCCGCGCCCGTAATTGGTTGTCCGGCGTTCAGGTTCGCACGAGTAGCGCAATGAGCATGGCAGGGGTGATGAAGATGCGGTGGGCAGCCGGAGCGGCGGCGCTTTGCGTGGCCGGGGTGGCAAGCGCGCAGGTGCCGCCAACGACGATACCGGACGTGGGCAATTTCAGCCTGCCCGAAACGCCGCCGCGTGCCCAGCCGATCCCGCTGCCCCCTCCGACACCAACGCCGACCCCGACCCCGACCGCTGCGGTGCCGCTGGTGGTGCCGCCACCTCCGCCGCGCGCAGAGGCGCCGCGCCCGCGTGCGACTCCGACCGCCACGCCGGCACCGACGGCGACGCGCGCGCCGGCTCCCGTGCCCCGCGCCACTGCCGCGCCTGGGGTTACGCCGACCCGCGCCGTAGAGCCGGCCCCTGTTCCTTCGCCCTTGCCAGAGGCGTTACCGGCAGAGGGTGTTACGCCTGAACCGGCGCCAGTCGCCGAGGCGGCGCCCGCCGTGATCCTGCCCGAGCCGGCGCCTTCCAATGAGCGACTGAATTGGCTTTGGGGGGTGCTGATCGGCGCGATCCTGCTGGTGGGGGCGGCGCTCTTTGCGTGGCGGCGTCGATCGGCACGACCGGAGGCGCTGCCTGCGCCCGACGAGCCGTTCGACGCGGCGCCGGTAGATCCGGCCGCGGAAGAAGAGTTGGTGGTCGAACAGTCGCCGGCGGAGCCGCGACCTGCTGAGCCGGTGCCGCCCATGGCTGCCGTGCCAGCTGCCGCAGCGCCGCGGTTCCTGGATGTGTCGGACAAGGTGCCGCCCGCGCGGCTCGAGCTTGAGGCGCCGGTGGTGCGCCGCGCGGGCATCAACATGATCACGGCAACGGCTGACCTTACAGTCGAGGTGCGCAACGCGTCGGACGTGCCGGCACGCGGCGTGACGCTGGACGTGCGGCTTGCCAGCGCGCAGCCCAATCAGGATGCGGCCATCGCGGCGATGTTCGCAGGGCCAGTGCCGCGGCCGGCTGCGCCGCCGTTCGACCTGGCACCCGGCGAAAGCCGTCGCGTGCGAACGCTGGTGACGATGGCGCGCGAGTCGATCACCGTGCTTCAGGCGGGCGGGCGGCCGATGTTCGTGCCCGTGGTGGCGATCCGTGCGCTTCACGCTGGCGGGCAGACGGTGTCGGTTCACGCGCTGGGCATCGAGCGGCCGGGACAGGCGAAGCTGGGGCCGTTCTGGCTCGATCAGCCGGGCCGGATGTTCGATGCTGTCGGCGTACGCCCGCACAGCGGGCAATGGTGAGCAGGCATCAGTTCTGCGCCGTCAGCGCGGTGTCCACAAGGTGATGTTGGCGACGCGGGCGCCGGGTCGGTAGCGCTGCATGGCCCGTGCCAGCGGGGGATGGCGGGCGATCCAGGTCGGCCCGGGAACCTCGTCCACCAGGACGATATCGGGGCGATACCGGATGATATCGGCCGCAAGCAGCGCGGCGTCGGCCCGTTCGGCTTGTTCATATGCGCGTCGTGCGGCGGGGGAGAGCGCCGGGCTCTCCAGTTGCTGCCATGCATTGCCCGTCGCCCATTGGTTCCCCCGCGTGCCGACCCATGTGCCGTCGACCCAGCGGGTGAGCGGATGTCCGAGCGAGAAATCGAACGAGACGCCGATCAGCTTCGGATGGGATGGCCCGAGCCGCTGCACCGCATCGCGCAGGGCGGTCGGCTGCGGCACGCGGGCGTAGCTGTAGGTCGCGAACAGCGCGAGGGTGGCGGCGCAGAGCGCACCAAAGGCGCGCGCCTTGCCGGGCCGCGCCAGTTCCAGCGTGATTGCGAGGAGCGCTGACGCGACCGCGGGATAGCCGTGGTTGAGATAGCCCTTGCCCTGCACCAGTCCGGCGAGAGCGAAGCCGGCGGCGGCGAGTAGCGCGACAATCGCGGGTTCGGACGGGCGGGCCCGTGCGAGCCAGAAGGTGAGTACTGCCGCGGTCGCGGGGATCGTTACCATCGTGCCGGTGAGGAGATGATGCCAGCTGTCGCGCCCCGGCAGGTACACCAGTCGGAGCAGCGGCAGCATGTGGGTGAAATACTCAGGAAAGGCGAGCAGCACGAGGAGGAGGTAGCCGGCGCAGACCAGCGCCAGGGTGATCCATTCGGGCGCGCGTGCCGCATCAAGGCTGCGCCGCCGGAGCGCCGACCAGAGCGCGGGCAGAGCAAGCGCGAGGATGAGGTGAGGCTTGATGACGACCATGATCCCCCCCGCGATGCCGGCCGAGCGGGCGTCGGCGGCGCGGACCGGCAGGGCCAACGATCGGCTGACGATCACCGCGAGCATGGGGAGGCCCGCGAGAAGGGCGATGTGTTCGCGCTGCGCGAACAGGTCTGCGGGCAGGATGAGGAGGATGAAGGCGCATGCGGCGCTGACCAGCGTGGCCCGGGCGGGCAGCGGTGGCAGGATGCGGCGGGCGTGGCGCACGGAAAGGAGCGCCAGCACGGCCACCATCGCAACCGTCAGCGCTTCCGGGCGGAGACCGAGCGCCTGCGCGAGCGCGACCGCCGGCACGTAGAGCAGGACCGAGGCGGGCGGGTTCACCTCCTCGATATCGCGATACAGCCGGGCGCCATCGAGCAGTCGCTCGGCGATGGTGATGAGCCAGGAAACGTCGCAGTTCAGCGCGGAAAGTGATTGCTGGATCAGCGCGGCGGCGGCGACGAACGCGATCGCCAGCCATGGCCGCAGCGGCATTCGGCGCGGCGCGGAGAAGGAGAGGGTGCCGGTGATCACTCGCGCGGCACTATCGCCCCAGTGGTTGCGGCGGGGTTACTGCCGCGGCGGCACAGGGAAGAGGTGGAGCGGACAAGAAAAAGGCGGCACCCGCGAAGGCGCCGCCCTTTCTTTCAAGTCGGCCATCAGGGGAACGAGTCCCGCGACATCGGCCGGCCTTGTGCGAGGCGCGCTGCCAGGCAGCGCGCGCCCGCACAGCGGCTTACTTGAGCTCGACGGTCGCGCCGGCTTCCTCGAGCTGCTTCTTGACCTTCTCGGCCTCGTCCTTCGAAACGCCTTCCTTGATCGGCTTCGGCGCGCCCTCGACGAGGGTCTTCGCTTCGGTCAGGCCAAGGCCGGTGATCGCGCGGACTTCCTTGATGACGTTGATCTTCTTGCCACCGTCGCCGGTGAGGATCACGTCGAACTCGGTCTTCTCTTCAGCGGCCGGAGCAGCTGCGCCGCCACCAGCTGCCGGAGCTGCTGCAACCGCTGCTGCGGCCGAGACGCCCCACTTCTCTTCGAGGAGCTTCGAGAGCTCAGCCGCCTCGAGGACGGTCAGTTCGGACAGCTGGTCAACCAGCGCGTTCAGGTCTGCCATGATAGTCTTCCTTTAAATCGATCGAATGAAACGATGCTGCCTGAAGGATCAGGCGGCTTCCTTTTCCGAGTAAGCTGCAAGCACGCGCGCGATCTGCGCGGCGGGCGCCTGGGTGATGGTCGCCAGCTTCGTGGCCGGAGCCACGATGAGACCGACGATCTTCGCCCGGAGCTCGTCCAGCGACGGCATCGTCGCAAGCGCCTGAACGCCTGCCACGTCGAGCTTGGTCGCACCCATTCCGCCGCCGACGATCTCGAACTTGTCGGTCGTCTTGGCGAATTCCACGGCTACCTTGGCAGCCGCAACGGGATCGACCGAAGTCGCGAGACCGACCGGGCCGGTGAACATGTCACCAAGCTCGTTATAGTCGGTGCCGTCGAGCGCGATCTTGGCAAGCTTGTTCTTCGAGACCTTGTAGACGGCGCCGGCCTCGCGCATCTTCGTCCTCAGCTGCGTCGACTGGGCGACGGTGAGGCCGAGGTTGCGGGTGACGACCACCACGCCGACCTCGGAGAAGGTCTGCTTGAGTTCGGCGACGGCTGCGGCCTTTTGAGCACGATCCATGCCATTCTCCACACTTTGACCGCACCCCGAAGGCTGCGGCCGGTTACGATCCACCTGCGGCAGACGCCGCAGATAGTTGTCCAAGGGCACCCCACCAAAGTATGACTTTGATGGGACCCGAGCGATGGGGAATGGGAAGCGTCGCATGGCCAGGCCATGCGGCAGACCGGAGCACGCGGACGCGCTGCGGTGAAATCCTGTCCCCGTCTCGGCGGGGCATTAAGGGCGCGAACACCCACCCGCTGTCTCGGACGGCGCCGCACACCAGAGGGGTACGGCAAGCGGCGCCCTTTAGCGGAATGACGCGCCACGTCAAGTGTCTTCAAAATGGCATGAAACCGCAATCGATTCGTCGCGGCCGTGCCATGCGGCCGTCACTCGCCCCCGCCAGAGGCGCTTCAAAGCCTTTGATAATTGGGGGAACCATGACCGACTCGCGCTTCACCTATGACGATGGCGACATCGACACCAACAATGCCGCCAACCCGCATCTGAACGAACTGATCGCCCAGCGTTATTCGCGCCGGCAAACGCTGCGTGGCGGGTTGACCGCGATGACGACGGCGGTGTTCGGCGGCGTGCTGCTGGCGGGCTGCGACGATGACGACGACCTTCTGCAGCGCGAGAGCGTCTCGGTGTCGACCGGCCAGTCGGCCACGGCGACCGCCGGTAAGACGGTGACGCTGCAGGGCACCGCAAGCTCCACCGCGCGCACCGTGGGCTGGACGCAGGTGAGCGGCCCGACCGTGACGCTGACCAACGCCAACACCGCCACCGCCAGCTTCACGGCGCCCGCCGTGAGCGCGGCGACGCCGCTCGTCTTCCGCTTCACCGGCGCGACCGGCATCGGCGACACGGCAACGGCCGACACCACCGTCACCGTATCCCCGGCAACGCTGGACTTCACCGCGGTGGCGAAGAACCGCAACGACCTGGTCACCGTGCCGGCCGGCTATGCCGTGACGGTGCTGTATCGCCTGGGCGATCCCATCAATGCCAACACTCCCGCTTATGCCAATGACGGTTCGGACACGAACTTCGGCGCGCGGGCGGGCGACCATCACGATGGCATGAGCTTCTTCGGCCTGGCTGCCAGTGGCGCGACGCGCGACGCGTCCAGCAGCACGCGCGGCGTGCTGGTGCTGAACCACGAGAATATCACCGAAAGCTACCTGCACTCGCGCGGGCCGACGAACACGGGCGGCGTGCGCCCGGAGGCGGAAGCGATCAAGGAAATCGAAGCGCACGGCGTTTCGGTGATCGAAGTAACGCGCGGCGCTTCCGCGTGGAGCTATGTCCAGGCGTCGGCGCTCAACCGCCGCATCACCCCGAACACGCCCATGGCGTTCAGCGGCCCGGCAAAGGGCAATGTGCTGCTGCGCACCGTCTATTCCACCGACGCCACCAAGGGCCGGGGCACCATCAACAATTGCGCCAACGGGACGATGCCCTGGGGCACCTATGCAACGGCGGAAGAAAATTGGGCCGGATATTTCCGGCGCGATCGCGGCGACGCGGCCGTCCGCGTCACCGCCGGCCAGGCCAAGCAGAACACCAGCCTGGCCCGCTACGGCATCTCCGAAGGCCGCGCCGGCAATTACGGCTGGACCACGGTGACCCCGGCGGATTCGTCCAACACGCTGTTCCGCAAGTGGAACATTACCGCCACCGCCGGTGCGGCATCGGACGGCACGCAGGACTTCCGCAACGAAGCGTTCCAATACGGCTGGATCGTCGAGATCGACCCCTATGACCCCGCCTCCACGCCGCGCAAGCGCACCGCGCTTGGCCGCATGAACCACGAAGGCGTCGGCCCGGGCCGCATGATCGCGGGCGTGAAGCCGGCCTTCTACATGGGTGACGACGCGCAGGGCGAGTATATCTACAAGTTCGTTTCCGCGACGGCATGGACGGCGGCCGATGCGAATGCCGCCGACCGCCTGGCGATCGGTGACAAATATCTCGACACGGGCACGCTCTATGTCGCGAAGCTGAATGCCGACGGCACTGGCCAGTGGCTGCCGCTGGTGTTCGGCACCGGTCCGCTGACCAGCGCCAACGCCACCTATCCGTTCGCCGACCAGTCCGACGTGCTGGTCAACACCCGCCTGGCGGCGGATCTGGTGGGCGCGACCAAGATGGACCGTCCGGAATGGACCGCGGTGAACCCGGCGAATGGCGAGATGTATTGCACGCTCACCAACAATTCGTCGCGCACCCCCGCCACCGTCGATGCGGCCAATCCGCGCGCCTATGTCGATCCGCGCACCGATGGCCGCTCGACCACCGGCAACGCCAACGGACATGTCATTCGCTTCCGCGAAAATGGCGACACGACCGAGGCGACGGCGTTCACCTGGGACGTTTATGCCTTTGGCTCGGGCAGCGATCTGGACAAGGACAACATCAACCTGTCGGGCCTCGACGACACCAATGACTTCTCATCGCCGGACGGGCTGTGGTTCAGCCTGCCGTCGAATGTCGCGGGACAGGTCAATCCGGTGATGTGGCTGCAGACCGACGACGGTGCGTACACCGACGTCACCAACTGCATGATGCTCGCTGCCATTCCCGGCAAGGTCGGCGACGGTGGCACCAAGACGATCACCAACACCACGCCGGCTGGCACCAGCACGGCCACGACGCGCGTCGGCAAGGCGCCCGGCGCGACGCTGAAGCGCTTCCTGGTCGGCCCGAAGGAGTGCGAGATCACCGGCATCACCTCCACGCCGGACGGCAAGGCGCTGTTCGTCAACATCCAGCACCCGGGTGAGGGCGGCGGACCGGACAACATCACGTCGAGCTGGCCGGCCTCGCAGACCGGAACGCCGACGACGCCAAGCCGCCCGCGCTCGGCGACGATCGTGATCACCCGCACCGACGGCGGCCTGGTCGGGATCTGAAAGGTCCAGCTCAGCTAACAATGGATCCCTCTCCCCAGCGAGAGGGACCCTTTTTGTTGGGCGCGGCACCTGCCGGATCGTCATCCCGGACTTGATCCGGGATCCATCGTGCGGCGCACGCTGTGGCTGGTTGGCGCGCGCAGCACTCGCGGCTGGTTGGATCCCGGATCGAGTCCGGGATGACGATGGTGTCCGGGGGAGGGCGTTGGTGCCGCTACCGATCCGTGCGGATCGCCCCGGCCTCACGCACTGCCGCCAGCGTCGGCCAGCCGTTGACGGCCATCAGCAGGTCCGCCTCCGCCAGAATGCACTTCAGGACATGGGCGCAGCCCTGCGCGCCGCCGAGCGCCAGGCCGTAGCTGTAGGGGCGGCCGATGCCGACCATGTCAGCGCCGAGCGCGATCGCCTTCACCACATCGGTGCCGGAGCGGATGCCGCTGTCGAAGAATAACGGCACGCGGCCGGCCACCGCCTCAGCCACCGCCGGCAGCATATCGATCGCCGCAATGCCGCCATTCGCCTGCCGCCCGCCATGGTTGGAGACGTAGATGCCGTCCGCGCCGCCGTCGATCGCGCGGCGCGCGTCTTCGGGGTGGCAGATGCCCTTGAGGACGATCGGCAGGCGGGTGATCGACTTCAGCCAGGGGAGGTCGTCCCAGGTCAGCACCTTGCCGAACGTGGCGCCCCAGGTGCCGATGGCGGTGCGAAGGTCCTCCTCGGGCGCCTTGCCGCCCAGCATGGCGCGGAAGCGGGGATCGATGAAATAGTTCTGCAGCACGTGGCCGCGCAGCTGCGGAAAGTTGGACGGGTTGAGGTCGCGCGGGCGCCAGCCGGTGACCCAGGTGTCGAGCGTGACGATGATCGCCTTATACCCCGCCTTTTCCGCGCGCGAGACGAGGCTTTCGGCCAGGTCCTTGTCGCGGGGCGTGTAGAGCTGGAAGAAGGCGGGCGTGTCGCCGCAGGCGGCGTGGACGTCCTCGAGCGGATCGTTGGAGAGGGTGGAGGCGGTGAGCGGGACGCCGGTGGCGGCGGAGCCCTGCGCGGCGGCGAGGTCGCCGTGCTGGTCCTGTGTCATCATGCCGGTGACGCCGATCGGCGCCATGAATACGGGCGATGGCAGCGACAGACCGAAGATCGAGGTGGAAAGGTCGCGATGCGTGGTGTCGACCATCATCCGCGGCACCATGCCCCAATGGCGGAAGGCGCGGGCGTTCTCGTCCTGCGTGAACTCGTCGCCGCAGCCGCCCTGGACATAGGTGAGGACATGCGGCGGAAGCGCGGCCTGCGCACGCTTCTCCAGCGTCGCGAAATCGACGGGCAGGGTGGGGACGATGCCGGAAAGGCCGGCGCCGTAGATCTGGGTCTGGAGGTCGCCGTAATGCGGCATGGGGTTCGCTCTCCTGCTTTTGCTGGCAGTGTCGCGGGGGAGAGGCGTCCTGTCCACCTTCGTTGAGAAGCGTAATCATGTCCCGGCCGATCGTCATCCCGGACTTGATCCGGGATCCAAGTCTCCCCGGGCGCTGTCACCTGTCGCTCTAGCGACAGCGTTCGCGGCACCATGGATCCCGGATCAAGTCCGGGATGACGGCGAGGCTTGAAGAAAGGACAGTCTGCCTCATCTCACCCGATCAGGCGTTCGTAGAGCTTGATGTAATCGTCCGCCATCCGCTCCACGCTGAAGCGTTCCGCCACCCGCTTCCGGCAGGCGGAGCGGTCTATGTCGCCGATGCGGGCGATGGCTTCCACCGCTTCCTCCACCGTATCGACGAGGAAGCCGGTGACGCCGTGTTCGATCAGCTCGGGCATGGAGCCGCGGTTGAAGGCGATCACCGGCGTGCCGCAGGCCATTGCCTCCACCACCGAAAGGCCGAAGGGTTCGTCAAAGCCGATGAGGTGGAGGAGCGCGCGGGCCTCGCCGAGCGCCCGGGTTCGCGTGTCGCCACCGACCACGCCGCGGAAGATCACGCGGTCATTGTCGATGTGCGGGGCCACGTCCCGTTCGTGATAACCCTGGTCCTGCACCAGGCCGGCCATGATGAGGCGCTTGCCGGCCTGTTGCGCAGCGGCGATGGCCGCGTGTGGGCCTTTATCGGGGTGGATCCGGCCGAAGAAGAGCAGGTCGTCGCTGCCCTGCGCATCGAACGGGAAATCGCCCAGTGGAATGCCGTGATGGATCGTCGCGGCGTAGCTGAGCGATGGGTGGCGATCGGCGTCGCTGATCGAGACGTAATGCACGTGGTCGTCGTAGCGCTGGTACACCGGCACGATCCGTTCGGACGAGAAGCCGTGGATCGTTGTCAGCATCGGCGTGTCGATCAGGCGTGACCAGGCGAGCGGCATGAAATCGGCCTGGTTGTGGATGAGGTCAAAGTCGTCGGCGCGTTCCATGCAGTGCGCGATGTGCATCGCCTCCCAGACCTTGGCATCCAGGTGCGGCGGTTCGGAATAGCCGCGCGGGGCGACGCCCTCCAGCCTGCCGGCGGTGTGCGAGTTCCGGGTGGCAAAGAGCGTGACGTCGACACCGCGCGCGATCAGCGCCTCGGTCAGCAGGCTCGTCACCAATTCCCACGGGCCATAGCCGGTCGGGGGCGTCGACCAGGAAATCGACGACAGCATGGCGATACGCATCAGGCGAGTAGCTCCACGACATAGGCCTCATCGGCATCGATCGTGCCGTCGAACATGTCTCGCGTTCCGGTCGCGACGATGATCCGGCCGGGGCGAGTGGCGCCAGGCAGCGTTACCTCGCGCGGCTCGCTGCCGAGATTGAGGACGACGAGCAGCCGCTCGTCGCCGTGCTGGCGCTCGTAGGCGAGGATATCGGGCGCGGCCTCGCGCAGTGTCATGCGGCCCAACGAGAGGGCGGGGCTGGCGCGGCGCGCGGCGAGAAGGCGGCGGTAGAGCCGCAGCATCGAGGCCGGGTCTTCCTCCTGCGCGGCGACGTTGCGGGTGCGCCAATCGGGGTGAAGCGGCAACCACGGTTCGACGGTGGAGAAGCCGGCATTGGAGGACGCATCCCACGCCATTGGCGTGCGCGACCGATCACGGCCAAGGCCCATGCCGGGCTGACGCAGATCCTGCGGATCGCGGATGCGGTGGGGCGGGATGTCGACGGTGCCGATGCCGATCTCGTCGCCCTGGTAGAGCGTCGGCGTGCCGCGCAGGGTGAGGAGCAACATGGCGGCGACGCGGGCTTGGCGCTCGCCAATGCGCGCGGCGATGCGCGCGGCATCATGGCTGCCGATCACCCAATTCGGCCAGCCGTGGTCGGGAATGGCGGCATCATAGCCAGCGATCAGCGCGGCGAGCGTGTCGCGATCCCATGGATTCTCGATCAGTTCGAAGTTGAAGGGGAGGTGGACGCCGGGCTCCGCCTCCGTCCCGTACCAGCGCATCAGGCGATCGCGGGGTAGGAAGATCTCGCCGACCAGTGCGGTGTCGCCATAGCTGTCGGCAAGCTGGCGAAACTGCCGCGTGAAGGCATGCGCCTCGGGCTGGTCGGTGGAATGGTGCTGGAGGACCCGGAGCTTTTCGGCGAGCCCCTCGCGCCAGTCAGGGTTGGCCGGGTTGTCGGGCAGCCCCTCGGCCTTCACGATGTGCCAGAGGACGTCGATGCGAAATCCGTCCACGCCGCGGTCCAACCAGAAGCGCATCACGTCGGTCATCGCCTGCGCGACAGCGGGGTTGCGCCAGTTGAGGTCGGCCTGTTCCTTCAGGAAGGTGTGGAGATAATATTGGCCGGTCACCGGATCGAGCTCCCACGCCGGGCCGCCCATGTCGCTGATCCAGTTGTTGGGCAGGCCGCCGCCGGGCGCGGGATCGCGCCAGATGTACCAATCGCGCTTCGGATTGTCGCGCGATGAGCGGCTTTCCACAAACCACGGGTGCTCCGTGGAGGAATGGTTGGGGACGAAATCGAGCAGCAGCCTGAGGCCGCGGGCGTGGACCGCGGCGAGCAGGCGATCAAAGGCAGCGAGATCGCCGAACATCGGCTCGACCCCGGTGTAATCGGCGACGTCATAGCCGAAATCGGCCATCGGGGAGGGGAAGATCGGGGAGAGCCAGATGGCGTCCACGCCGAGGCTGGCGACATGATCCAGGCGGGCAGCGATGCCGGCGAGATCGCCGATGCCGTCGCCGTTCGAGTCCGCGAAGGACCGCGGATAGATCTGATAGATGACGCCGCGCTTCCACCAGGGTGCGGCGAGGGTAGCCTCGCTCATGAGGATCGTAACGCCGGGGGAATGATTGGGTTCACGCGCGGTTCGTTCTAGAGGCTAGCCGCGCCTTCCCCGAAGCCATGCTCGCAACCAACTACCGTCGATGAAGGCGCTCGTCTTTGGTGGTGGGCTAACCACACGCTTCAAGCAGGTCGCGAACATCTGAACGTCTAGGAAGTAATTAGGATAGGCCGAACGAAGGTCGGAAAGCTTGTCGACCGCGACCAGCACAGAATTAAGCTGATTGCCGTATTCTGCGTCGTCCAAAGCGCTCGATGAGGCGCTAAGTGAAACCCCTCGGACCTTCACCTGCTGGTTGGCAGCGTCGAACTGGATCAAGTAGAAGGGCGCGCGAGTGCTGACAGTTTCGCTGATTTTCACCGCTTGCCTATACTTCTCCAAGGTCGCCAGCGCGTTCAAACCTCTCTCAAGCGCAAGGATTTCCTCGCGACGTTCAATGTCGGATGCAGGAGTCCCCGGAACCAACGTCGCCCGCTCTGCTGAGGCAATTTCTGCCGCCATGAGAGCAAAGAAGCGAAGCCAGTCTACGTCACCTGCACCGCTCTTAAGGTCCTCACCCCTGACCATGCCAACCGCTTCTACAGCGGTCGCCCAGGCGTGCTGTAGTCTCGTGCGAAGTTGCACTTCGACAAACATCGGGCTCCGGTTCCAGGCTTCATACTGTTCCTGGCCCTGGTAGCGAAAAATCAGATGGTGGCTGCGATATCCACTGTCCTTGGGCGCAGATATATAATCGTTCTCCGCCCGGAAAATGTGAGCGGCTTCGCTACGGTAAAGAGCCAACAGGCGGTCAACCGCCGTCTGATTTGGCATGATCGCGCGGCAGCCGGCAATGTCTTGCATCTGATAAAGTGTATGCGGTGTTCGGCGAAGCTTCGCCCGAAGCGAACTCATACGTTTGAGCCGTGCGGCGGTAAGCGCATCTCCGCCCGCCCGCCGTGCCTTACCGATCAGTTCAGCGCGCATCGCTCGCATGGGAACAATATGGCTGGCTCGCCAAGTGTGAGCCACTCTAAACGCATTGAGAACTTCGTCGCTGACGGAATCATGATGCTCTTTCAGCACTTTTCCCGCGTTCGCGACTTGGCTTTTTGAGAATTCAGGCGGCTCCCAATCTGGCATGTCATCCCGCGCTAATGATTTGCGTTCATGTCGAGGATGTGAACATCTGCCACTTCCTTGGAGTGTTGGGTACGCAGAATGGAACGCAAGCAACAAAAAAGGCCGGGGTTGCCCCCGGCCTTTTCCGTTACGCAAACTAAGACTTGTCGATCAGGCCGAGGCGACTTCCGCCACGTCGATCTTGATGCCCGCACCCATGGTGCTGGAGATCGCGACCTTGCGGACGTACTTGCCCTTGGCGCCGGCCGGCTTGGCCTTGACCACCGCATCGACCAGCGCGTCGAAGTTCGCGCGCAGGTCTTCGGCCGGGAAGCTCGCCTTGCCGATGCCGGAGTGGATGATACCGGCCTTTTCGACGCGATATTCGACCTGACCGCCCTTGGCAGCCTTCACCGCCTCGGCGACGTTCATCGTCACGGTGCCGAGCTTCGGGTTCGGCATCAGCCCCTTGGGACCCAGCACCTTACCGAGACGGCCGACGATGCCCATCATGTCCGGGGTCGCGATGCAGCGATCGAAGTCGATCTTGCCGCCCTGGATGGTTTCCATCAGGTCTTCCGCACCGACGACGTCGGCACCGGCAGCAAGCGCCTCTTCGGCCTTCGCGCCGCGGGCGAACACGCCAACGCGCACGGTCTTGCCGGTGCCCTTGGGCAGCGTGACAACGCCGCGGACCATCTGGTCAGCGTGACGCGGATCAACGCCGAGGTTCAGCGCGACTTCGATCGTCTCGTCGAACTTGGAGGTCGCACCCGACTTGGCGAGCTGGATCGCCTCGTCAACGCCGTGCAGCTTCTCGCGGTCGACCGTGATCGCCTTCTGCTTCTTCGTGAGCTTCGCCATGTTCTTAGCCCTCCACAACCTGGAGGCCCATCGCGCGAGCGGAGCCTTCGATGATCTTCGTTGCTGCGTCGATGTCGTTCGCGTTCAGGTCCTTCATCTTGGCCTGAGCGATTTCCGCGAGCTGCGAGCGCTTGATGGTTCCCGCGCTGGTCTTGCCCGGCTCCTTCGAGCCCGACTTCAGGTTCAGCGCCTTCTTGATGAGGAAGGTCGCCGGCGGCGTCTTCGTCTCGAAGCTGAACGAGCGGTCGGCGTAAACGGTGATGACGGTGGGGAGGGGCGAGCCCTTTTCCATGTCAGCCGTCTGCGCGTTGAACGCCTTGCAGAATTCCATGATGTTCACGCCGCGTTGACCCAGCGCCGGGCCGATCGGCGGCGACGGGTTTGCAGCGCCGGCAGGCACCTGCAGCTTGATATAGCCTGTGATTTTCTTCGCCATGTCACTCTCTTTAAGTTTAGCGGTCGTCGCGGGCGCGTTGCCGCACCCTCCCGCAAGCGTTCCAGTGATACCGGAAGCGGGCGCGCATAGCGGATGCGGGGCAGGAAAGCTAGGGGGTTGTTGGGTTCACGCGAAGACGCGGCGGCGGCAAGGGCTTTTGGCGCGCCATTCTCCCGTTCGCGCGGAGCTTGTCGAAGTGCGTGTCGCAGGCGCTGGGGCTGCCTGGCACGTCCTTCGACAGGCTCAGGACGAACGGGGGCGAGGGAGGACTCAGCCGATGAGGCTTACGTCATCGCCATGAGGCTGGCGTTGCCGCCCGCCGCGGTGGTGTTGATCGAGGTGGAAACCTCCTCGACCAGCCATTCGAGACGGTAATCGCCGGCCTGGGTGAGGACGATCGGGCCATCCAGTGCGGCGATCCGTTGTTGCAGGTCGCGGACGCGCGCGGCATCGCCCTCGATCAGGGCGCCGGCATAGGGGCCCTCGCTCGCCCAGTCGGCACTCCAATGGATGCGGGCGGCGACCGGCGCGGGCAGATCGGTGCGCAACCCGGCGTCCACCACCAGATCGTTGCCCGTCGCGAGGCCGGCGGTGAGCTGCGCCATCAGCCCCTCGCGCGTTTCCGGCAGCAGCAGGATGCGGCCGCGCGGGTGGAGGGCGTAGAGGTTGCGCTCACCAACCGGGCCGTCGAGTTCGGTTTCGAGACCGAGCGGAGAGGCGGCGGCGATATCCCGAACGCGCGCGGCAGTGGCTTCATCCCCGCCGTTCCCGAGCCAGAGCGCAAGATCACGGGCGGCGGCATCGGCAGTGATCGAGGTGCCTGCGGGCGCCTCGATCGCACCGCGCACCAGACGGCCGAGATAGAGCGGACCGCCCGCCTTTGGTCCGGTGCCCGACAGCCCGCGCCCGCCGAACGGCTGCACGCCGACGACCGCGCCGATGATGTTGCGGTTGATGTAAAGATTGCCCGCCTTCACCCGCGCGGTGACATGGGCGATCGTCTCGTCCAGCCGGGTGTGGAGACCGAAGGTGAGCCCGTAGCCGGTGGCGTTGATCCGGTCGATCAGCGCGTCCAGCCCGCTGCGCTTGTAGCGGATCACGTGAAGGACGGGGCCGAACACCTCTCGCTCAAGCTCAGCGATGTCGGACAGCTCGATGATGGTCGGCGCGACGAACGTGCCCTGGGCGGTCTCATCGGAGAGCGCGAGCGAGTCCACCTTGTGGCCACGATCACGCATCGCGGCGATGTGGCGGGTGATGTTCTCCTGCGCCTCGGCGGTGATGACGGGACCGATGTCGACCGCCAGCCGATCGGTGCGACCGATGCGCAGCTCCTGCAGCGCACCGCGCAGCATGGTGAGGATGCGGTCGGCGACTTCCTCCTGCAGGCAAAGAACCCGCAAGGCCGAGCAGCGCTGACCGGCGCTGTCGAACGCGGAGGCGATGACATCCGCCACCACCTGTTCGGCGAGTGCGGAGCTGTCGACGATCATCGCATTCTGGCCGCCGGTTTCCGCGATCAGCGGGATGGGCGTGCCCTCGGGCGAGAGGCGGGTGGCGAGTTCGCGCTGGATGAGGCGGGCGACCTCCGTTGAGCCGGTGAACATCACCGCCGCCGTCTCGGGCGCGGCTACCAGCGCCGCGCCGATCGACCCGTCGCCTGGGACGAGTTGAAGCACATCGGAGGGGACACCCGCCTCGTGAAGGATGGCAACGCCCTGCGCGGCGATCAGCGGGGTTTCCTCGGCGGGCTTGGCCAGTACGGTATTTCCGGCGACCAGCGCGGCGGCGACCTGGCCGGTGAAGATCGCCAGCGGGAAGTTCCACGGACTGATGCACGTCACGGCGCCGAGCGGCCGGTGCGCGGGGCCAAAGCTGCGGCGGGCCTGATCGGCGTAATAGCGCAGAAAGTCGATCGCCTCACGCACTTCGCCGATGGCGTTGGGGACGGACTTGCCGGCCTCGCGCACGGTGAGGCCGATCAGCTCGGCCATGCGGGCCTGCATCGCGTCCGCCGCCCGGTCGAGCATCGCAGCGCGCTCGGCCGCGGGCACGGCGGCCCAGGCGGGAGCGGCGGCGGCAGCCGTGCGTGCGGCGGCGCTGGCCTGCTCGGGCGTTACCTCGACCACCGTACCGACGATGTCGCGGTGATCGGCAGGGTTCAGCACGGGGCGGGGGGTGCCCTGACCATCGGCGGAGGCGGCGCGCCATTTGTCGTGCGCGCCGGCCTGCATCGTCTCGGCCAGTCCGGCGAGCGTGCGCTCGTCGGCGAGGTCGATCCCATCGGAATTGCGCCGGCGGGGGTAGAGATCGGCCGGCAAAGCGATGCCGGCGTGCTTCTGACCCGGCGTATCGGTAGCACGAACAACCGCCACCGGATCGGCGACGAGGTCGGTGATCGAGACCTCGGGATCGGCGATGCGGTTCACGAACGACGAATTGGCGCCGTTCTCCAGCAGGCGGCGGACGAGATAGGCGAGCAGCGTCTCGTGCGTGCCGACGGGCGCGTAGATGCGGCAGGGGCGGTTCAGCTTGTCCGGGCCGACCACCTCGTCATACAGCGGCTCGCCCATGCCGTGGAGGCACTGGAACTCATAGTCGCCGATCGTGAATTCGGGGCCAGCCATGGCGTGAACGGTCGCCAGCGTCTGGGCATTGTGCGTGGCGAACTGCGGAAACACCGCATCGCGGTTCGCCAGCAGGCGGCGGGCGCAGGCGAGGTACGACACGTCGGTGTGGATCTTGCGGGTGTAGACCGGAAAGTCGGCCTGACCATCGACCTGCGCGCGCTTGATCTCGGCATCCCAATAGGCGCCCTTTACCAGCCGGACCATGATGCGGCGGTTCGCGCGACGGGCGAGATCGACGATCCAGTCGATGACGAAGGGGCAGCGCTTGCCATAGGCCTGGATGACGAAGCCGAGGCCGTTCCAGCCGGCGAGATCGGGATCGAGCGACAGGCTTTCTAGCAGGTCGAGCGAGAGTTCGAGCCGGTCGGCCTCCTCCGCGTCGATGTTGAAGCCGATGTCATAGCCTTTGGCGACCAGCGCGAGCGCGCGGACCTTGGGCAGCAGCTCGCCCATGACCCGGTCGGCCTGTGCGCGGGCGTAGCGGGGATGGAGGGCGGAGAGCTTGATCGAGATGCCGGGACCGGCATAGACGCCGCGGCCCGCAGAGGCCTTGCCGATGGCGTGCACCGCCGTCTCATAGTCGCGGTAATAGCGGTCGGCGTCGGCGACGGTGGTCGCGGCCTCGCCCAGCATGTCATAGCTGTAGCCGAAGCCGCGCGCCTCCAGCGGGCGGGCGCGCTTCAGCGCTTCGCCGATCGTCTCGCCGGTGACGAACTGTTCGCCCATCATGCGCATCGCCATGTCGACGCCGCGGCGGATCACCGGCTCGCCGGCGCGGGCGATGAGGCGGGTAAGCGCGGCGGCGAGGCCGCGATCGTTGACGCTATTGGTCAGCTTGCCCGTCACCACCAGGCCCCAGGTGGCGGCATTGACGAAGAGCGAGCGGCCGTCGCCGATATGGCTGCGCCAGTCACCGCCGGCGATCTTGTCACGGATCAGCGCGTCGCGGGTGTCATCGTCGGGGATGCGGAGCAGCGCCTCAGCAAGGCACATCAGCGCCACGCCCTCCTGGCTGGAGAGGGCATATTCCTGCACCAGACCCTCGACGCCAGTGCCCTTGTGCTTGGCACGAAGCGCGGTGATCAGCGTGGTGGCGGTGGCCAGAGCCTGTGCCTTGATCGCGTCCGGCAGCGTGGCTTCATCGAGCAGCGGGGCGAGCGCCTCCGGCTCGGGACGACGGGTGGCGGCGGTGATGGCGGCGCGCAGCGGAGTAGCGGAGCGGACCGGCGGGGCGAAATCGGCGAACAATGGCGACAGGGTGGGCATCGATGATTCCAGCGGATGACGTGCGCCGGATATAGTGATTGTCGCCAAGGCAATCCGACTTATGATTGCTGTTCCGGCAGACCGTTCGGCTTGTTGATGATCCTGGCGGAAGGCGAAATGGACGTTTCAATTCTTGGCGGTGACGATATCGACCAGTTCGACCGGCGCATCATCGAGGTGCTGAGGAGCGACGGGCGGATCTCCGTCACCGAACTGGCGCAGCGCGTGGGGCTGTCCAAGACGCCGTGCCAGACCCGACTGAAGCGGCTGACCGACCGCGGTTTCATCCGCGGGTTCAAGGCCGTAGTGGATCCCGCGCGGCTGGGGCTGGGCCATGTCGCCTTCACGGAGGTGAAGCTGTCGGACACCAGGGAGGCGGCACTGGCCGAATTCCGGCGCGGCGTGCTGGCCATCGCGGAAGTGGAGGAATGCCACATGATCGCCAGCAGTTTCGATTACCTGCTGAAGATCCGCACCCGCGACATCCGCCACTACCGCGACATCCTGGGCGAGCGGATCTCGACCCTGCCGCATGTCGCCAGCACCTCCACCTTTGTGGCGATGGAAGCGATCCGCGAGGGCGGCTTCTAGAGCTCGACCGGCTGCCGCTGCGCCGCCGTGGCGGCCTCGCGCTCGGTGCGCTGGGTGGCGACGCGCTCGGCACGATCGGCCATGGTCTCCCACGCCCGTGCGGCACGCTCACAGCGTTCGCGCACGTTATCGAGCGTCGCGTCGCGGGCATTGGCAAACTCGCTGGCGGCGCGGGCGCGGTACACGGTTGCATCATCGGCCATGGGGCGGGCTCCCTTTTGCTGTTCAAGGTCGCCGGCCGGCACCATCGCCGGCCGGCGGATGCGCGATGCTTATTCCGCGGCTTCGAGCGAGACCGCGCTGGTGCGGCCGCGACGATCATTCTCCAGCTCGTAGCTGACGCGCTGGTTCTGGTTCAGCGTGATGAAGCCGGCGCGCTCCACGGCGGAAATGTGCACAAAGGCGTCCGGGCCGCCATTGTCCGGCGCGATGAAGCCGAAGCCCTTGTCGGCGTTGAAGAATTTGACGGTGCCGATGTTGGCCATGGGGATATTCCTTCTTGTTTCGGACGGGCGAGCCGACGACCGGAGCGCCCGGTGCCGCGGCAGCAGGGAAAGAAGGAAGAAGGTGCCGCAAAGCGCCAAAGACCGTCGATTTGCGAACGTAGCGGGCGACATATAGGGGCGCCGGCCCTGAATAGCGAATCAGCATCGGTGCGAACAGTTCCGCAGAGAATTGCGCGAGGCGAGCGGCGGCGGGGGCTGGCCTGGGCGCTGCTGAAGCTGGCAGGGTCGGAATGATGAAATCAACTATCCAAAATGCTTGTCAAAGGAAGTGCTTGCAGATTGCGACATCTCTAGACAGAATTTGGTTCGTCAACCGGGGGGTGGAACATGGATCTCGCAACGCGTCTAGCCGAACTTCAAAAACGAACAATCGAACATCGCGAGGTCCTTCTAACAGAAGAGGCAGCGAAGACGGCGCTGGTAATGCCGTTCTTGCAGTCTCTTGGATATGACGTTTTCAATCCTAAGGAAGTGGTCCCAGAATTTACGGCTGATGTTGGTATCAAGAAGGGTGAAAAGGTAGACTACGCCATCTGCGCCGATAGCAAAGTGAACATATTGGTTGAGTGTAAACCATCAACATCAGAGCTTAATGTCAGCCATGCGTCACAGCTTTTCAGGTACTTCTCAACTACAGAGGCGCGCTTGGCCGTGCTTACAAACGGTGTGAACTACCATTTTTTCTCCGATGTGGAGAAGCCGAATAAGATGGACGAGCGACCATTTTTCACGTTTTGCATGGATGCAATCAAGCCAAGCGATGTGCGCACGCTAGAGAAGTTTGGTAAAAGCGACTTTGATATTAAAAAGATAATTCAAGAAGCGGGAAATCTGAAGCTTCAATCATTGCTCAGGAAAGCCATCGAACAAGAATTTTCTGAGCCATCCGACGAGTTCGTAAGACTTTTCGCTGGGCGGGTGATCGAGGGACGTATCACACCGGCGGCCAAAGAAAGTATCGCTCGCTTGGTTCCCAGTACCATAGGAGCATTGATACGGGACCGGGTGAACGAGCGGCTTTCATCCGCGCTGAACGCTACCACTCCTGTGATGGTCGAGCCAGATGAAGGCGAAATCTCTTTACCTGAAGAGGGTATCGTCACGACTCAGGAAGAGCTTGGTGGATTTCATATTGTCCAAGCGATAGCCTCCCGGTTTGTTGACCCGAAACGCATCGCGATCAGGGATAGCAAGAGTTATTGCGCGATCCTGCTCGACGACAACAACCGCAAGACAATCGCAAGAATGTGGTTCAATTCGCCCACCACCCGCTACTTCGGGACGTTCGAAGGCAAAGAGGAAACTCGCCACCTGATGCCGGAGCTTACCGGTATCTACCAGCTTATGCCGCAAATCGAAGCGCGCTTACGTGAGTTGGACGAAACCATACCAGCGTAGGGCTACCAGCGGCCACCCGCATCTTCGATCGCCTTCAGCAGCGCGCGCTTGCTTTCAGTGCGGCGAGTGCCGCTGTTGCGGGACACGGCGTTGATCCCTGTTTCCTCACGTCGGCGCGCGATGTCCGCGGCAAGCTCCGCAAGAGGGATCGCGCGATCAGTCCCTGAGATCTTCGATGCCATATTCGCCTGCGCTTTCGTGCCGCATGCGGGCGTCCATATAGTCCAGGTCCACGTCCGCATGAAGGCCGAACAGCTTCTTCGCTTGATCCAGCATGGCTGGCGCAGCGCCGGACGCGAATTGGCCCATGCGATCGGCGATCATGTTTTCGATCAAAATGATCGCTGCTCGTCCGTCAGCGCCGAGATCGACCAAGACAACGCGGTCGCGATCGGCGGCGCCATCCAGCAACAGCGATGAGACGACTTCAAAACCCAGCATCAGTTCGGGATGCAACCAGCCTAAGGGCGTGTGGCCGGGCGCTCCGGGCTTAGTGAACCCCAGGCGCTGTACCTCCTGCTCAAACTCTTCCTGTCGTGCGGTGACGATGTCGAAGTCGCCGGTGCTGACGGCGCTTAACGTGTATCGTTCGACTGCGCCGCCGCCGACCAGAACCGGGGGAACGAAGCCGCGTGCCCGCATTGCTTCGCTGGCGCGGGCGAAAAGGCGCAGGCCGGCTTCGAATTCGGGGCGTTAGCTTGGTGCGGCCTTCGTTGCTTTCCCCTCCACCACCAGCCTTTGGCTGGCGGTCCCCTCCCCATCTTTGATGGGGAGGATTGGTGTGTCACTCCGCCGCTTCTGCCTCGCGCTTGGTGAGAAGTGGGGCGAGGTATTTGCCCGTGAAGCTCCGCGGCTCTGCCGCCACCACCTCGGGCGTGCCTTCGGCGACGATCTCGCCGCCCTTCACGCCGCCTTCGGGGCCGAGGTCGAGCACCCAGTCGGCGGTCTTGATGACGTCTAGGTTATGCTCGATCACCACCACCGTGTTGCCCTGCTCGACCAGCGCGTGGAGCACTTCCAGGAGCTTGCGGACGTCCTCGAAGTGCAGGCCGGTGGTGGGTTCGTCCAGGATATACAGCGTGTTGCCGGTCGCCCGTCGCGCCAGTTCCTTGGCGAGCTTGACGCGCTGCGCCTCGCCGCCCGAGAGCGTCGTCGCCTGCTGGCCGACCTTGACGTAGCCCAGGCCCACCTCGACCAGCATCGCCATCTTGTCGCGGATCGGGGGCACCGCCTTGAAGAATTCCGCGGCGTCCTCGACCGTCATGTCGAGCACATCGGCGATGCTGTGGCCCTTGAACTTCACCTCCAGCGTTTCGCGATTGTAGCGCGCGCCGTGGCAGACGTCGCAGGTGACATACACGTCGGGGAGGAAGTGCATCTCGATCTTGAGCAGGCCGTCGCCCTGGCACGCCTCGCAGCGGCCGCCCTTGACGTTGAACGAGAAGCGGCCGGGCTTGTAGCCGCGCGCCTGCGCCTCGGGGAGCCCCGCGAACCAGTCGCGGATCTGGGTGAAGGCGCCGGTATAAGTGGCCGGGTTCGAACGCGGGGTGCGGCCGATCGGCGACTGGTCGATGTCGATCACCTTGTCGAGGTGCTGGAGGCCCGTTACCTTGTCGTGCTTGCCGGCGAGGATGCGCGCGCCGTTGAGCTGGCGCGCGGCGGCAGCGTACAGCGTGTCGATCGTGAAGCTCGACTTGCCCGAGCCCGAGACGCCGGTGATGCAGGTGAAGGTGCCGAGCGGGATCGAAGCGGTGACGCCGGTGAGGTTGTTGGCGGTGGCGTTGTGCACCGTCAGCTTTTTGCCCGAGCCCTTGCGGCGCTTGGCGGGGACGGGGACTTCGCGGGTGCCGTTGAGATAGTCAGCGGTGACCGAGCCCTTGGATTTGAGAAGCTGCTTGAGGGTGCCCTGCGCTACGATCTGGCCGCCGTGGACGCCGGCGCCGGGGCCCATGTCGATGACGTAATCGGCGGTGCGGATCGCATCCTCGTCATGCTCGACAACGAGCACGGTGTTGCCGAGATCGCGCAGGCGGCGGAGCGTGGCGAGCAGCATGTCGTTGTCGCGCTGATGGAGCCCGATCGAGGGCTCGTCGAGGACGTAGAGGACGCCCGAGAGGCCGCTGCCGATCTGCGACGCGAGGCGGATGCGCTGGCTCTCGCCGCCGGAGAGGGTGCCGGAGGTGCGGTCAAGGTTCAGGTAATCGAGGCCGACGTTGTTGAGGAAGCCGAGGCGCTCGACGATTTCCTTCAGGATGCGCTCGGCGATCGCGCGCTGCTGCGGGTTGAGGTGATCGGGGAGCTGGGTGAAGAAGGCGAGCGCATCGACCACCGATAGGCGGGTGGCGTGGCTGATGTCCTGCATCGCCACCTTCACCGCCAGCGCCTCGGGCTTGAGGCGGGCGCCGTTGCAGACCTCGCACGGCTGGGAGGATTGATACTTGCCGAGCTCCTCCTTCATCCAGGCGGATTCGGTCTGCAGCATGCGGCGGTTGAGATTGCCGATGACGCCTTCGAACGGCTTGTTGACGTCGTAGCTCTTCTTGCCGTCGATGAAGGTGAGGGTGACGGGCTTGCCGCGGGTGCCGTGGAGGATCGTCTGCTGGATCTCGGGCGGGAGATCGGACCAGGGCGTGTCCAGGCTGAAGCCGAACTCGCGCGCGAGGCTGCCGAGGACCTGCATAAAATAAGGCGAGGGCGGGTTCGACTTCGCCCAGGGAACGACGGCGCCCTTCTTGATGGTAAGCGCGTGGTTGGGGACGACGAGGTCCTCGTCGAAGATCAGCTTTTCGCCGAGGCCGTCGCAGGCGGGGCAGGCGCCCTGGGGCGCGTTGAAGGAGAAGAGGCGCGGCTCGATCTCGGCGATGGTGAAGCCGCTGACCGGGCAGGCGAAGCGTTCGGAGAAGACGATGCGGTTGGCGGGGATGCCGGCATTCTTCATCTTGCCGCCGTCCACACCCGTTCGCCCCGAGCCTGTCGAAGGGCGTGTCTCGGACGTGCCGTCTGCGGCACGTGCTTCGACAGGCTCAGCACGAACGGAGGAGGTGGCTTCCTCAACGGTGGTGCCGGCGAGATCGACGTACGCCAGTCCATCCGCCAGTTTCAACGCGGTCTCGAAGCTGTCCGCCAGGCGGGTGGCGATGTCAGGGTTCACCGCGAGGCGATCGACCACCACCTCGATGTCGTGCTTGTACTTCTTGTCGAGCGCTGGAGCGTCCTCGATCTCGTGGATCTCGCCGTCGATGCGCACGCGGGTGAAGCCCGCCTTCTGCCACTCGGCCAGTTCCTTGCGGTATTCGCCCTTGCGGCCGCGCACGACGGGAGCGAGCAAATACAGCCGCGTGCCCTCGGGCAGCGCCATGACGCGGTCGACCATCTGCGACACGGTCTGCGCAGCGATCGGCTCGCCGGTGACGGGGCTGTAGGGCACGCCGACGCGCGCCCAGAGCAGGCGCATGTAATCGTAGATCTCGGTGACCGTCGCGACGGTCGAGCGCGGGTTGCGGCTGGTGGTCTTCTGCTCGATCGAGATGGCGGGCGAGAGGCCCTCGATATGATCGACGTCGGGCTTCTGCATCAGTTCGAGGAACTGGCGGGCGTAGGCGGAAAGCGACTCGACGTAGCGGCGCTGCCCCTCGGCATAGATGGTGTCGAAGGCGAGGCTCGACTTGCCCGAGCCGGACAGACCGGTGATCACCGTCAGCGTATCGCGCGGAATATCGACGCTCACGTCCTTGAGATTGTGCTCGCGCGCGCCGCGGACGGAGATGTGAGTCAGCATGCTGTAGGTTCTACTTCCGTTCCGGTCGGCAGGATAGACCCGGGATGTAGGAAGCGGGTGCGGCGGATGCCAGCGGTGGTGATTAGCGCCGGCCCTCCCGGCCCATGGACGGCAGCTTGGCGCGGGTCGCCTTGGCCTCATCATGCTGGCCGAGGCTCTGCTGAATATTCGCCATCGTATTCAGAGTCCAAAGATGGCCCGGTTCGCGGGCGAGCGCGGCCTTCAGCTTTGCCAGCGCAGCGTCCGCATCTTTCCTCGCCAGGCTGAGAATGGCTTCTCCGCGAAGCAGCAGCACGCTGGACGGGTTCATGACGCGTACTGCATCAAGGTCGCGCTCCGCCGCAGCAAAGTCACCGCGCTCCGCGTAAAGGTTGGCGCGCCAAACAAGCATAGACTCGTCCCGAGGCCTGTCGTGCAGAACGCGGGTGATGTCGGCGGTCGCTTCGACCAGTGCGCCGGTCGCGGCGTAGGCTTGGGCTCGCTGCTCATAGCCCTCCGTGTTGTCGGGGCGAAGCTTCAGCGATTGGCCAAAATCTTCAATGGCGAACTGATATTGCTCGCCTTCGAGATAAAGCAGACCGCGATTGTAGAGGGCGTAGGAGTCGCTGGGATCGAGTTCCAATGCGCGGTTGTAATCGTCGATCGCGCGATCCGACTGGCCGAGGCTATGCCGCGCAATCCCGCGGTTGCGCATGAAATCAGCACGGTCTTCGCGTGAGAGACTTTGGTCGACGAGCAGACCGTCACAGGCTGAAAGTTGTTCCTGAGGCGACAGTTTGTCTTGATAGTTGAAACACCGGTCGCGTTCCTGATCGGCAATCGTAGCAACCCCGCCAAACAGAAAAATGCCGCCCAGAATGATGTTCCAGGCTGCCGAGGCCCAGAAGCGGCGGGGATGCGCGGCGCGCTCGTAGGTACGATTGAACCCGCGCACGAGCGGCTCGATCGTGCCGGTCGCCAACGCTCTGGCGACGGTGAAAAGCGAGCCACAGCCGAGTGCACCGAGTAGGATCGGCTGGAAGCTAGGCGAGCGGGCGAAGCGTTCCGCGGCCGGGGTGAAGATAAAGATCGCGAAACCAGCCAGTGCGACGAGAAGCCCGGAGCAGTAAATGAACTGCCGTTCCGATCGCCACGACAGGTCGAGCGGCGGCGCGGCAACGACCCGGCGGCTCGGATCGGCCGCGACATAGCGATAGACGTAGGCGACCGGGGCGTAGGCGGTCGCGACGATGCCGATGAGCAGCCAGACCTGAACGGGAATGTCGTCGAACATCGGCGCGCAGAGTGGCGGGTCGGGGAAGGAGCCGCAAGCGCGATCGCGGCGGCCCCTTTTGCCCGATCAAATTCTCGCGTTGGCCAGAGCGAGGCGCATTCTCTTGAGATTGCCGGTCTTCTCCACGGGAACCTTTGGCAGAGCGAATGGCAGCGGCTGCCGCTGGGAAAGTGGAAAATCGTGACGGCGGCACGAGCTTGCGAAGAGGCGGGATCAGCTTTAGCGCCGATGGCGACGCCGCCTGCTGCGGCAAGGGGGAGGAACGGTGGCGGCAGGCGGTCCTGTTTCACGCACAATCCGGTGGGCGCATGTGCAGGCCGCGGAGCGACCTGCGGGCCAATTTCACGGCGGCCCCGTGCTGGGCGACGATCCGGAAAGCATGCTGCTGCGGCACAATCGTTCAGGCCAGGTAGTGGACCATTTCGCGCCCGCGCCGCGCGATCCCGTGATTTTGCGGGGTTCCTACGCCTATCTCGGACGGACGTTCGGCCATTTTGGCCACATCATGTCCGAAATGATCCACCGCATTCTGCCGTCCCGGCAGGTGGCGAAGCGGCCGCACTGGCTGATCGTGCATCAGCGCGGCAGCCCGCCGACGTTCGAGGCACTGGCGCCGGTTGCGCAGGCGATGCTGCGCCTGCTGGGGGTGAATGAGCGTAATTGCACGGTGATCGCGAAGGACACGATTGTCGAGGAGCTGCTGATCGTCGAGGCGGGCGCGGAATTGGGCAGCGTGCCCAAGGACTGGTACCTCGATCTGTTGAACCGGCGCGGGCCGGGACGGGGGCCGCTGGACGATACCTTTCCGAAGAAGGTGTACGTTTCGAGGAGCGGACTCGAGGACAAATCCGGGCTGCTGGGCGAGAAGGTACTCGAATCCATCTTGGTGGACGCGGGCTTTCACATCATGCACAGCGAGAAGCTACCGCTGCCGCGGCAATTTGCACTGTATCGCAATGCCGAGGTGCTGTTGTTTGCCGAGGGGTCGGCGTGCCACGGCGTGGAGTTATTCGGCCATGACACGCTGCGCCACGCCATTCTGATGAACCGCCGGCCAAAGGTTGCGACCGCGTTCGATCGCGTGCTGGCGCCGCGTGCGCGGCGCTTCGACCATTTCACGGGCAACCCGTTCTTCGGCACCGCAGCGTTCAACGGGCGGGGCGATCCGCGCGCCGATCGCGGCGTATCCGCCATCGCGCTGCACGATCTGGTAGCGTTTCTGGCGGAGATCGGCGTGGCGACGGTGCCGCGGGTGCCGGCGCTTGCCTATCTCGCGGCGGCCCATGCCGATCTGACGCTCTATACCGATCGCGCTACCGCCGTGACGCGGCGATTGCAGCCCGAGCTGCTGCCGAAGCAGCTGGCGCTGGTCGAGCGGCTGCATGACGTGTTCACCGCATCGGTCCAAGCGGGGGCGCGGATCGGGCCGGTGCCGCGCCACCCCATGCCGGCCTAGCCCTCCCCGCCATCCAGCCGGGCGAGCCACTTGCCGAGGCGACCGCGTTTGTAAGCGAGCGCCTGATAGACGTAGAGGCTGGCCTTGGCCCAACCCACATAGAGCATCGGCCAGTTCAGGCGCTTCGCGGCCCAGGACATGCGGTGACTCCACCAGGCTATGGCGGCGCGGGTGCGGTAGATGGCGCGGCGGCGCGGCGGGTGGCCGGTGGCGCGGGGAGCGACGCGCTTGACGGGCGTCACGCGGCGCTTCTGCCACGTGAGGCGATAGGCTAGGCCATCGCGGCGCTGGCGGAAGCCGGCGGCTTGGGTTCCCGCGATGAAATCGGCGTCGACCTGTTCAAGGGCGAGGCGGCCGTTGTCGATCGCATTGGCGATGCTGGCGGCGATTTCCGGACTGCGGACGATCACGACGTTGGTGCCGCGGCCGTCTGACGAATAGGGCTCCACCCAGGCATCGCCGAAGGAGACGTCGGCGCATTCGGCGACCACGTCGTCGCAGGCGTCACATGCGGAGTTCTGGAAGAAGCCGGCGCCCCAGTCTCCGTCGGCGAGGTGGAACCAGTCCTGCCAGCGCGCGGTGCCGTCGTTGAGCGTCAGGTGCGCGGTGTACCAATTGGCGGGGCGATCCGGATCCTTGCGGCGATATTCCACGGCGCGCACCTCGTCACGCGGAACCCCTAGCTGCCAGGCAAAGCTGTCGACAAAGGCGGCGCTTTTCATGTGGCCGCAGAAAAGGCCCAAGAGGTGGGTGACGCGCTCGTTCAGGATCGGGTCCTGCTCACGCAGCAGGCTTACCGCCTTGATGAAGCACGGAATGCCGACGATCGCATAGCGACCGGGCGTGGCGCGGATTTCCGCGAGCACCTCAGCGAGGTCGACGGGGTAGTAGCGCGAGCGGGCGCCCTGGAGGATCTGCTCGGGCGTGCGCGAGATCCGGTAGTGGAACAGGCGGTCGCCGGTCGCGGGAATGACATGGGCGACGCCGTCGATCTGGCCGGACGCGAGCAGGTCGGCGGCGACCCAGCTTACCATGCCCCCGCTGCTGCCGCGCTCCCGGAAGGGCGCTTGGTGGGCGTGGCCGACGTAATTGGCTTCGTAGCGGCCGAGGCGGGGATCGTGGTGTGGGGCGCGTGGGAAGCGGGCGGCGGCGAGTTGGTCTTCGTTTCGGGCGGTGGGGGAGAAGGGGCAGGTTTGCGCGAACGCTGTGGGGGCCGGGCTCGAAGCGGCGGGTGACAGCGTGTGCGGCGCGTTGGATCCCGGCTCAAGGCCGGGATGACGGGGGGTGGTCGCCCCGCTCGTCATGCCGGGCCCGTCGACGCCGCCTCTGGCGTCGCTCAGGACAGGGCCGCCATGACGGTAATGGTTGAGGGTGGCGGCGCTGGGCTTGCGCTGGCCGTAGCGGTCCCACGCCATGCCGCTGGTCGCGCAACCGCCGCAGCCGATGCACAGGCCCGAGGCTACGATGTCCGACGGGGTGAGGGGGTCAGGCGAGGGCATGGTCCAGGAAGCGCGAGGAGGCGGTGCGCTCGGCCGCAAGGCGAGCGGGAAGGTCAGTCGGAAGTGCGGCGAGCAAGTGGGCGAACGCCGCGTCGCTGGTGCCGTCTTCCACCAGGTGATCCCCCAGACCGAGCGCGCGAGTGAGATCCTGCACCTTGTTGCGACGATAGGGCGAGGCGGCACAGACGAAGGGACGGGCGTGGCGGATCGCGAAGACGCAGCCGTGGAAGAAGTTGGTCGCCACGGCGGTCGCGCCGGCGATCAGGGTGGAGAAATCGGCCGGGGTGGCGTCGATTCGCTCGTCGTCTGCAATCGGATTGGGATAGCCGATCGTGACGAGGCGGGTGCCGGTCGCGTCGGCCCAGCGGCGGAGCTGCGCGGTGAACCAGTCGGGGAAGCTGTGGCCGTACACCACGGCATAACGCGTGTCCGACCGGGCGGCTGCGTCGGGGATCACTTGCGGGAATTGCAGGCAAGGGTCCAGGACGAGGGGGATGCCGCTGTCTTCCCGTCCGTTCCCAGCGAGTTCGAGGGACGGACCAGGGGCAGCTTGGCCGAGGCTGGTGCCTCGACTTCGTTCGGCACGAGCGAACGATAATCGGTCCGAAGACAGGGGAGCCAGCATCGCGCGGCTGTTCTCGTCGCGCACGGAAAGCGCGTGAAAGCGGCGGAGGCGCTCCAGCCAATGCGGGTCTATCCCATCGGCGGCGTCGTGATTGCCGAAGCTGGCGGCGTAGGAGACGAGACGATCGGCGTTCAGGCCTTCGCCGAAGAAGATCGACGCGCCCGAATACCAGGGGTGGCGGAAGTTCCAGACCTCATCGCTGCCAATCACGACGGCGTCGTAGCGCGGTGATCGCGCCGCATCCTCGAGCGGGAAGGGCGGCGAGAGCGGCAATGCGTCGACGGCGGCGATCAGCGCGCGGGTCTTGCGACCCAGCGCGGCGAAGTGGCGCGGGGCGGTCCGGACCGGCAGGGTGGGCTGGAAGGCGTTGCGCGCCTCCCGCCACTCCACCCGACGTGAGCGGTGATCGAGGATCTCCGCATCGAGGCCGCGCGCGCGCAGTCCTTCCACCAGACAGCGCGCCTGCCAATAGGAGCCGTAGTTGATGGAACGGTGAAAGGTGAGAACGCCGACTTTTCGTGAAGCCATGCCGATCAGCGACCATAGATGAGGTCGAGCACCTCCGCCGAACGGGCGAAATGATCGGCGGCGGGATCGTAGTGATGGCTTTGCGCAAGCTGGGTCGCCCAGGCGGCGGCGGCGCGGCCGCCCCAATCGTCCGCGCCGTCCGTCAGGCGGCGGGCGGACGTGCCGGTAAAGTGATCGGCGGTGAAGTCGTAAAAGCTGCCGCCGACGTTGCGGAACGCCGCGCCGCCCTGCGTGCCGTAGAAATCGGCGGCGATTACCGCATCCTGGCCGGCATGGAGGCGCCACGAGCAGGTGAGGCGCACGTCGGTGCCTCCGGCGGTGAAGCTGGCGCTGGCATAATCCTCGACCGAGCCGGGATGGAGCGGCTGGCCGCCGGCGTAAAGCGCGGCATGCGCATCATGCGCCTTAGGGAAGCCGAGCGCCCAGAGTGCGAGATCGACGAGGTGAACGCCGAGATCGACGACGCAGCCGCCGCCTGATTGTGCGGGATCGTAGAACCACGGCTTGTCCGGGCCATAAGCGTTGTGGAAGGTGAGATCGATTGCGAAGATGTCGCCCAGCGACCCTTCACGGATCAGCTGCGCGATCGCCTCCATCCCGGCAGTGTGGCGATAGGACAGGTCGACGCCGAGCAGGCGATCGGCCTGGCGGGCGGCGGCGATGACCGCGTTCACCTCCGCTGCGGTGCGGCCGAGCGGCTTCTGGCAGAAGACCGCTTTGCCGGCCTCCAGCGCCTGGATCGACTGATCGGCGTGGAGCGCGCTGGGGGTCGCGATCACCACACCGTCGATATCGAGCGCGAGCATGGCATCGAGCGAGTCTACGATGCGGATCGTGGGGGCGACGGTGGCGGCCTCCGCAATACATTCGGGCGAGGGATCGCAGACGGCGACGGCCTCGACCGCCCCCGTCGCGACCATCGCGGCCATGCGGTGACGACCGATCCAGCCGGTGCCGAGGAACCCGATACGGGGCTTCATGCGCGTGTCTTTCAGGCCGACGCGGCGAGCTTGAGCGGCGTGGCTTGCGCCGAGCTTGCCTGGGCGGGGGCGTAGCGGTCGATCATCTCGGCGCAGAAATCGGCAAACATCTGCGGATCGCGCGCCGGACTGGTGTGATGCGGCTGAACGCCCAAATGCTCGGGAGTGAAGCAGAAGGTGACCGTGACATCGAAGTCAGCCAGCGCTTCCATCTGCCGATCGAACCAGTCGAGCGCATTGGGGCGGAAGCGATCGGCCCAGCTGAGACCGGTACGCAGCTTGCGCGTGCCGAGCCGCTTGAGCCATCCGACCGCTTCGTCAAGCCGCGGGTCCTCGAAGTGGAACCATTGCATCAGGCCCATGTCTGCGGCGTGACGGGCATAAACGTCGAGCGCGGGCTTGGGTGTGCCGTCTTCGCGGATCAGGCCCATGTAGAAATGGCGGTAATAGCTGGAGCCCTCCGCCTCGCGGTGGCGGGTGGTGGCGCCCCAGGACTGCGGCAGATCGTACAGCGAATACCAATAAACGTTGGGCACGCGGCCGATGAGCAGTTCCGCCGTCTTCTCGACGCCGAACACCTGCACCTCCTCCGCACCGAACGAGCCAACGCCGACTTCGGTGACCCAGATCGGCTTGTCGGTGACGACTTCCTCGATCTCCGCGATCTTCTTGGGCCAGTCGTGGATCGACCACAGGTTCCAATCGAGCGGGAAGCCGTGCACCGCGATCACGTCCACTGCGTCAAGCGCACCATGCGCGCGCATCCGGTTCACCCATTGCGGGTCGATAGGCGACATGCCGCCCAGCACGCGGGTGATCGCCGGGTTGATCGCAGCGATCGAATTACCGGCGCGGATCACGTGATCGGCATAGGACGACCAGTCCGGATCGATTTCCGGATCCCAATGCGATTTGTTGTTCGGCTCATTCCAGATCATCGCCGCTTCGATCACGAACTTGTTCCCCCCTTGGCTGGATAGACGGCCGCCGGACCATATTGGCCGAACGGCACCGGTGCGACCCGGCAGAAATAGACATCGCCGTCGGCCGCAGCCTCGACAGTGAAGCCGGCCGCGCGCAGCATCGCCTGGCTGGCGGCGGCGTTGGGCGCCCACCAATTTGTCCAGTCACCGGCGAATTTCTTCTCAATGAAATGCATCTTGGGATAGCCGGGCGCGTCGAAATAGGCCGGTGGGCGGTAGGTGTCGGGTTCGAAGAACGGGTGGTCCTCCGGCACGTCCGCCACCTCGCGCGAGCCCTGCTGCAGCGTCTGGAAGAGCATGGCGTCACTGGCGACATGCTCTCGGATCAGGTCCAGTGCGAGCAGAGGGTGACGCAGGTGGTAAAGGACGCCCATGAAGATCACGAGGTCGAACTTCTCGCCGAGCTTCGCCACGTCATAAACCGACAGGTTGCGAAACTCGACGCCGGTGAAGCCCAGCGCGTCGGTAGCGAGGCGGGCCTGCGCGAGATAGCGATCGTCGCTGTCGATCCCGACCACGCGCTCCGCACCGCGACGCAGCGCCTCGACCGAGTAGAAGCCCGCGTTGCAGCCGATGTCGAGCACGCTCCTGCCGGTGAGGTCTTCAGGGAAGATCGCGGCGAAGCGCGCGAACTTGTCCGCCGGGTAATTGCCCAGGAAATGATCGGGCGCCGTCTCCACGCCGTTCAGATCGATATTGTGAAACCACGGCGCCAGCGCGGCGATGCTACTACTTAGCTCGCGTTTGCGTGTCTCGTCATTCGAACGTGCGGCTACCGGCATCGCGCCCCCTGGATGTCGGCCCGCGACATGCGCGCCAAAGAAGACTGGTCCTCTAGCACGGTGGCACGGGGACCCTCGTTACACCTAACGATCCGACAACAAAGCTGTTCCCTGCCGCCGTTCGCGCCAATCGTTTCGCACTGAAGGAGGTGATGAAGGGAACCGCGGTGGCCCCGCAACATTCAGCTTTGTTGATGAGTGATGGCGCGCAGCAATGGATTTCCGCGATGCGAGCGGGCGATTACCCGCGCGCCTGGGCCCTGTCCGCGCGCGACATGGCTCAGCGGGATCCAGCGACGCGCGACGATCCCAGCCTGCCATATCACCTGCGCTGGGTATGGGACGGCCGTTCGTTCGACGGGTACGACGTGCTGGTGCGATGCTATCACGGCCTGGGCGACACGATCCAGTTCGCGCGATTCCTGCCGATCCTGGCCAGGAGGGCCGCCAGCGTGACGGTGGAAGCGCCGGCGCGGCTCCGAGACCTGATCGCAAGCGTGGATGCCGGGATAAACGTGGTGCCGTTTGATCATGCCCACCCGCTGCCGCCCGCGGCATGCGACATCGAGATCACCGAACTGCCCTTTGCGCTGCGCGCGCGGCCTGAGACGGGCATTTTCCCCTATGTGAAGGCAAGCGCGGCGGCACTGCCGGCGGGTATCACTGGCCTGTGCCATCAGGGCGGGGACTGGGATCCGGCGCGTTCGCTCGATCCCGCGCTGTTCGCACCAGTCGCGGCGGCGCATCGCTGCATCACGCTGGTTGCCGAGCCATCACCGCTGCCGGTGCTGAACCCATCGGGCTGCGCCTTTGCCATGGATGCAACGGCATCGCTGGTGGCGGCGTGCGATCTGGTCATTACCGTCGACACGATGATCGCGCATCTCGCCGGCGCGCTGGGCCGACCGACCTGGCTGCTGCTGAAGGCGGAGCCGGACTGGCGCTGGAACCCGGCCGCGACGGATACGCCCTGGTACCCGAACATGCGCCTGTACGTGCAGCGGACACCCGGCGACTGGGCGGGCGTGATCGCGCGCGTTGTGCGCGACCTGGCGGATCGAACATCCACTTTCACCAACGACGAAAGGCTGGCCCATGGCGAGTATCGCGGCACCATCAGTTCCCGTGTCCTGGGGTGAATTGCTCGACAAGATCACCATTCTGGAGATCAAGCGCGAGCGGATCACACGGGCCGCGGCGCGCGAGAATGTGCTGCGCGAGTATCGCATGCTGCAGAGGATTGGTGGCCAGGTGCTGAATCGCAGCGGCATCGCCCCGCTCGTCCGAGCGCTTAAAGCCGTGAATGAGGCCTTGTGGGAGATCGAGGACGCGATCCGCGAACAGGAGGCGGCGCGCCAGTTCGGGGCCGACTTCATCCGTCTCGCCCGTGCCGTGTATCAGCGCAACGATGAGCGGGCGGCGATCAAGCGCGAGATCAACCTGAAGCTGGAATCGGATCTGATCGAGGAAAAGAGCTACGCGAGCTGTATCGCGGCCTGACGGATCATTGCTCCGCCGCCGGGCCCTGGAGGCCAGGCGGCGGCGTGCTCGACCGATCAGGATCGCGCCCGTGCTGGCGATCCAGCAGGCGCATGACCGGCGTGACCGTCAGCCCGTGCAGCAGTATCGAGAACAAAACGGTGATGCCGACGATCGCCCACAGGCGATCCGCCTCGGGCAGGTTCATGCGATTGAGCGCATAGGCCAGATAATAGAATGAGCCGACGCCGCGGATCCCGAAAAACGCGATGGTGAGCTTTTCCGAGCGGTCCGCCGGAAAGCCGACCAGTGCGATCAACCCGGTGAGCGGCCGGACGATCAGGATCAGAACCGCCGCTGCGACCACATCCGTCCAGCGCAGCGCCGCCAGCAATCCATCCACCAGCGCGCCGCCGAACAGAATCAGCACGATCATCATTGCGATCCGCTCCACCTGCTCGGTCAGATCGTGCATCTGGTGATTGAAGTCGTGGTCGCGGTGCGAGCGGCGCAGGGCGAGGGCGGTGACGAACACCGACAGGAAACCGTAAGCGTGGACGATCTCCGACACGCCGTAAGAGACAAAGGTCGCCGCGATCGCAATCAGGCCATCGCCGGTGGCCGCCAGCTTCGTTTCGGCCGGCACGTGAAAGGTGAGCCAGCCAAAAGCCTTGCCGATCAGCCAGCCTGCGCCGATGCCGACCACGATTTCCCAGATCACGTTTTCCAATACCCAGGTCTTTGCCCAGGGCTCGCCAGCGGCGGCCAGCGTGCCGAGCACGATGGCCAGGTGGACGAAAGGAAAGGCAAGCCCGTCGTTCAGCCCGGCCTCTGACGTGAGGCCGAAGCGGACCTCATCCTCGTCATTCGATTTGGGCGGACCGACCTGAACATCGGCGGCAAGCACCGGATCGGTCGGCGCAAGGCATGCACCCAGCAGCAGCGCCGCCACCCAGCCGAGCCCGAGCCACCAGCCGCCCAGCAAGGTGATTGCGGCGATCCCGAGCGGCATGGTGATGGCGAGCAGGCGCCAGGTGACGCCCCAGTGCCGCCAGCGAAAGATCCGGTCCAGCTTGAGCCCGGCGCCCATCAGCGCGATGATCACGACAAATTCCGTCAGCCGTTCGGTGACATCGGGAAAGGCGTAGGGCAGCGGGTGCCAGTGAACGGCGGGCAGCGAGAAGATGGCCGCACCGATGCCGATGCAGATGATAGGCAACGACAGCGGCAGCTTGCGCAGCGCCAGCGGCAACCATGCCACGAGCGCGACGAGTACGCCTGCCCCCGTCAACCAGAGAATATAGGGTTCGGGGGTGGAGAATGACGGCATTGCCAATGTAACGCTCGAACAACGAAATGTTGCAGCGTGGCCGAGCTACATGGGGCGAGTTGACGCCGGTCAGGTGATGGCCGGATCTCCGCCCGTGCTTAGCCGGGTAGCTAGGGATTGGCAGACATGCGCACGAAACTGAGCACTTGCGGGCGCAAGCTGCGCTTCGGCACGGCGGCGGAGGCAACCGCCGCGGCGCAGCGCTCGGGCATGGACCTCAGAGTATATCGCTGTGGCCGCTGCCGCCAGTTTCACCTGACGAGCCGAACCAAGGGGAAGTGGGTTTCCCCTCGATCCAGGGCCGGGCTGGGGTGAGACGCAAGCGGTCCGGGTGTCAGGCGACCTGGTGCGCAGGCGCTCCATGGGCGACCAGAATGCCATCACGCCCGGCGATCGCGCCCGTGCCCCGGCGCGCCCGCTTCGCCGCGTAAAGCGCCGTATCGGCTGCCTTCATCAGCGAAGGGCGATCCGCGTGCGCGGCATCCCGGACGCAGGCGCCGATCGTCGCCGATACCGTGATCCCCTCATGCGGGTCGGCGCCCTCGCCATAGACGGTGTGGCGAAGATCGGTGAGCAACTGCTCGATCCCCTGTGCCAGCCGCTCGGCCGCATGGCTGCCACGCAGCATGACCACGAATTCGTCGCCGCCCAGCCGGGCCGCAAGGAAATCACCCAGATGATCGGCCGCGGTTAGCTTGGCAGCCATCACGCGCAGCACCTCGTCGCCCGCTGGATGGCCGAGCCGATCGTTAACCTCCTTGAAGCGATCGAGATCGATAATCGCCACGGCGAGCGCAGAGGCGCGCGCCGGCGTGCTGGCGAGCGCCTCGTCCAAGGTTTCGTTGAATGCCCGGCGACTGGCCAGCCCGGTGAGTTCGTCCGTCAGCGCGAATTCGCGCAGCCGCCGCTCAACCTTATAGCGTTCGGTGATGTCCTGCATGACACCGATGACCGCCATCACCTGACGATCGCGGATCTCGGCCTCTCCCATCAGCCGGATGCGGCGAAGCTTCCCCTTGGCGTTGATCAGGTCGACTTCGAGATCCCACGGCTGGCCGGTATTGGCGCACGCGGCCAGTGCCCCCTCCACCTTAGCCCGGTCAGCGGGTGGATAGTGGAGCAGTGCCTTTTCCAGTTCAGGCTTTCCGACGGGCGGCATCTGGTGGATGGCATAGGTCTGGGCCGACCAGTGCGTCTCGTTGTTCGTCAGGTCGAGCCGCCACGAGCCGATGCGCGCCATCCGCTCCGCCTGCTGCAGGATCCGCTGTGCGCGTTCGCTCTCGATCAGCGCCTCCTGCCGGGACAGAGCGAGCTTCAGGCTTTCGGAACGGGCGCGGCGCGCCTCCAGAATACCTTCGATGACGCCGGCAAAGCCCTTCAGAAGCTCCAGCTTTTCCGGGGTGAATTCCAGCAGCCGATCGTCCGCGACGCACAAGGTGCCGATAGGCAGGCGCCGAGCGTCCGGCGAGGTGCCGTGGCGAAGCGGGATGCCGGCGTAGGAGCGAATGTGCGGCGGTCCGGTCACCACTGGGCTGGAGGCAAATAGCGGGTCGGCCAGCGTGTCGGGAATGACCAGCATGTCATCGGCCGCGATCGCATATTGGCAGATCGAGACTTCGCGCGGGGTTTCCGGGATGCTGAAGCCGCACCGCGCCTTGAACCATTGCCGGTTTGCATCAACCAACGACACGAACGCCATACGCGAGTCAAAGATGTGCCGGGCGCCTTGAACGATCGCCTCGAATTCCGCTTCGGGCGGGGTATCCAGCACCTCCAGCGAACGCAGCGCCTCGAGGCGTTCCTCTTCATGGATCGGGAACATCGCGCCACCATGCGCCGCCAAGCGTTAGATCCAGGTTAACGTGCCAGCGTGCGATCCTTAGCGGAGCGGCTTTTTCTCCAGCTTTCGCGCCAGGGTGCGCCGGTGCATGCCGAGGCGCCGCGCCGTTTCCGAGATGTTGAACCCGGTTTCGGCCAACGTTTCGTTGATCCGCTCCCATTCCAGCGTCTTGATGGAAGTGCTGCGCCCCTCGATAGGAACGTCGACGTCGCCTTCGGCCGCCTTGCTGAACGCGGCCTCGATATCGTCGGTGTTCGACGGCTTGGCGAGATAATGACAGGCGCCCAGCTTGATGGCCTCAACGGCCGTCGCAATGCTGGCAAAGCCGGTGAGCACCACAATCAGCATGGCGGGATCGGATGCGTGCAGCCGTTCGACGCAGGCAAGACCCGACGCGTTGCCGAGCTTCAGATCGACCACCGCGAAGCCGGGGCGCGCCTCTTCCAGTAGCGCTTCCATCTCGGCCGGACCGTGCGCCAGCCAGACGCGATAGCCGCGCCGCTCAAACGAGCGCTGCAGCGTGCGTGCGAAGGTCTCGTCATCCTCGACGATCAGGATCCGGCGTTCCTCGGTCATCGCTTCCTCCGACAGGCTCTCGTGGGCGGCCCTAGCGCCTGGATTTCGCAAGGGGGAGGACGAGCCGCACGTCGGCGCCGCCCTCCGGCCGGTTCATCGCCGCCAGCCGACCGCCCAGCCGACGCGCGACGTTGCTGGCCAGGAAAAGGCCGACGCCGTGGCCCGCGCCCTTGCCGGAATGGTAAAGCTTGCCGACGCCGGCGAGTTCACTTTCCGTGAAGCCGCGGCCTTCATCGATCACCTTTATGGTCAATTCGTCGGCATCGCAGGTGGCGACCAGCGCCGCGCCACCGGGGGATGCCTCCGCGGCATTGTCGAGCAGGTTCCACACTGCCTGCCGCAATGACGGACCGGCCACCACCGCCGCATCACCAAGGCCCTGTAGATCGACGGTCAGCGGGCCGCTGGCCAATGTGGTGCGCCATTCCTCCACGATATCGCGGAGGAAGGCGCGTGCGCCGACGCTCTGCATCGCTTCGCCGCGCGGCTCGCCGGCGGAATGGAGAATGTCGGTCACGATCGCCTTGCAGCGTTCCACCTCCGCCTGCATTTCCGCCAGCTCACCGGCGAGTTCGGGATCCTGAGCGATCTTTGGCAGGCGGCGCCAGTCGCTGAGGATCACGGCGAGCGAGGCGAGTGGGGTGCCGAGTTCGTGCGCCGCCCCGCTGGCGAACAGGCCGATGCGCACGATGCCGTCCTCCTCCGCCGCGCGTTGCCGCAGATCGGCGAGGAAGGCGTCACGGGCACGCAGATTGCGGCTGATGCGCGTGACGAACATGGCAAGGAGAGTGCCGCTGAGCACGAAGCTGAGCCAAGCGCCGAGCGCGTTAAGGTCGCCGATGAGCGGCTCAATATTCGGCGGATAGGCGAGCGGGCGACTATCCGCCGCGAGACCGGCATAACAAACGGTGGTCAGGACCACGAGCACCCACACCGACCAGCTTTCAAGCAGGATCGCGCCAAGCACCACCTGGATCAGGTAAAGCGACACGAACGGATTGGTGGCGCCGCCGCTGAGCGACAGTTGCGCGGTCAAGGAACCGACGTCGAACAGCAGCCCCAGCATCAGTTCTACGTTGGTGACGCGATCCCGGCTCAGCAGCACGAAGCTGATGATGTTGGCGAACGCCTGAAGCGCTACCACCACCATCATCGGGAATAGCGGCAGTTTCACGCCCAGCAGGAAATGCACCACCAGGATGGTGATCAGCTGTCCCGCCACCGCCATCCAGCGCAGCTGCAGCAGCTGACGCATGTTTTCGGCAGCGGTGGAATCGCGCGAGGAGCCGGCCTGCGCGGCGGATCGTCGTGTGAGCGCGAGAAGGGGCGAATCCATCATCGTCCCCTGCCACGGGCACGGAACACCATCATCGCGCCACCAATGCTGAGCAGCGCCAGCGCGAACCAGGTGATGGCGTAGGACAGGTGATTGTTGCGAAAGGCGATCACCGTCAGGCCGCCAATCGGATAGCCACCGGGATTGGGCGCGGCGTCTGCATCGATGAAGAAGGGCACGATCGGGCCGAGGTCGCGCGCCCGCGCAATGGCCGCCACATCGCGGGAGAACCAGCGGTTGGCGTCGGAGTCGTTGCTGCGGAGAAAGGCGCCGCCCGGTTCCGAGGCGCGGATGAGCCCAGTGATGGTGACGCGCTCGTCCCGCTGCGCGGCCGACCGCATGGCGGGATCACGGCGTGTGTCGGGCACGAAGCCTCGATTGACGAGGATCAGCGGGTGGCCGGGGGCGGGACGGGAGGCCAGTGCCGGGTCGGTCAGACGCAGCGGTGTCAATACCCACCAGCCGGGCCCATGGACGGTCACGGCCTGCACCAAGGTTTCGCGATCGTGGAGGAAGCGCCCGGTGAGGCGCACGCGCCGATACGCCAGATCACCGTGCCATTCGGACGGTGGGGGAAGGGGAGACGGGGCGGCGTGGACCCGCATCTCCACCTTGTCGATCAGATCGAGTTTCCAGGCGCGCCGATCGACCTGCCAGAACCCGAGAGCCGTGAAGAGCGCCGCCAGCGTCAGGCAGACGCCGGCAAACGCGAAACGTCTCATCACATGCCCATGCCGTCCATGGGCATCATGTTGCTGTTGAGGTGGAACATGATCCACAGCGATCCCGCGATCACGATCGCAATGATGATGACCGTGAAGATAAAGGCGAGCAGCGTCCAGCCACCCTCCGCCCGCGGGTTGAGGTGCAGGAAGAAGAAGGTGTGGACGACGATCTGCACGAAGGCGAGCGCGACGACGATGATGGCCGTTGCCTGCACGCTGGCGAGCGCGCCCGTCATGACCAGCCAGAAGGGCACCGCCGTCAGCACCGCCGACAGGAGAAAGCCGATCACATAACCGCGGCGGGAGCCATGGCCGTGGCCGCCGTCGGGCGCCGGCGCATGATGGTGATCGTCGGCATGACCGTGGCCGTGCGTATCGGCGTGGGCGTGGGGAGCGCTCATCGCAGGACTCCGAGCAGATAGACAAAGGTGAAGACGCCGATCCAGACGACATCCAGCAGGTGCCAGAACATGCTGAGGCACATCAGGCGGCGGCGATTCTCCATGATCAGGCCGCGCTGTCCGAGCTGGACCAGCATGACGAGGATCCAGATCAGGCCGCTGAACACGTGCAGGCCGTGGGTTCCGACCAGGGTGAAGAAGCCGGACAGGAAGGCGCTGCGCATCGGCGTAGCGCCTTCGTGGATCAGCTCCGCAAACTCATAGAGTTCGATGCCGATGAAGGCGGCGCCGAACAGGCCGGTGATGGCGAGCCAGAGCTGAGTGCCACGGACGTTGCCTTGCTCCATCGCGATCATCGCCATGCCGCAGGTGATCGAGGAGATCAGCAGCATCGCCGTGTTCAGCGCGACCAGCGACAGATCGAAGATCTGAGCCGGGGCGGGGCCGCCGGCATAGCTGGTGCTGAGCACGCCATAGGTGGCGAAGAGGGTCGCGAAGATGAGCGCGTCGCTCATCAGGTAGATCCAGAAGCCCAGCATCGTCCCGCCGGAGCTGTGATCGTGGTGATCAGCCTCCGTCTGGTAGAAGACGGGCGGGGCGGCATCCGCCCCGGCCGTGCGGTTCGCTTCGTCCGCGGTGGGAGAAAGAGTCGTCATGTCAGGCTCCCGCCAGCGCGTGCTTGCGTTCGGTCGCGGCCACTTCCTCGGCCGGGATGTGGTAATCGCGGTTGTAGTTGAACGTGTGGGCGATGCCATAACCGATCATGGCGACGAAGCTCGCGGCGGCCAGCCACCACATGTACCACACCATCGCGAAGCCGAGCACGGCGGCCAGCGCCGACAGGATCACGCCCGCGCCGGTGTTGCGCGGCATGTGGATCGGCATGAAGCCGCTGTCCGGTGCCTTGGAACCACGCTCCTTCATGTCGTGCCACGCATCCAGATCGTGCACGACGGGCGTGAAGGCGAAATTGTACGCCGGCGGGGGCGAGCTGGTCGCCCATTCCAGCGTCCGGCCGTTCCACGGATCGTTGCCGACGCGCAGCTTGTCGCGGTTCATGATGCTGACGCCGATCTGGATGACGAAGCCGGCAATACCTACCGCGATGATCGCCACGCCGATCGCGGCAATGATGAACAACGGCTGGAGCGTCGCATCGTCCAAGTGACGCAGACGACGCGTGACGCCCATCAGACCGGCAACGTACATCGGCGTCCAGGCGACCCAATAGCCGATCACCCAGCCCCAGAAGTGAACTCGGCCCCAGAACGGATCGAGCTTGAAGCCGAAGGCCTTGGGCCACCAATAATCGATTGCGGCAAACAGGCCGAACACGACGCCACCGATGATCACGTTGTGGAAGTGCGCGACGAGGAACAGCGAGTTGTGCAGCACGAAATCGGCCGGCGGGATCGCAAGCATCACGCCCGTCATGCCGCCCACCACGAAAGTGAGCATGAAGGCAACGACCCACTGCATCGGCAGCTCGAAGCGGATGCGGCCGCGGTACATGGTGAACAGCCAGTTGAAAATCTTCGCACCCGTCGGGATGGAGATGACCATCGTGGCGATGCCGAAGAAGCTGTTGACGCTGGCGCCCGATCCCATGGTGAAGAAGTGGTGGAGCCAAACCAGGTAGCTCAGGATCGTGATGACGACCGTGGCATAGACCATCGAGGAATAGCCGAACAGCCGCTTGCCGGTGAAGGTCGAGGTGATCTCCGAGTAGATGCCGAACACCGGGAGAACCAGCACGTACACTTCCGGGTGACCCCAGATCCAGACCAGATTCCAATACATCATCGGGTTGCCGCCGAGATCATTGGTGAAGAAGTTGGTGCCGACGTAGCGATCCAGCATCAGCATCGCGAAGGCGGCGGTGAGGACCGGGAAGATGGCAATGACGAGCACGTTGCTGCACAGCGCCGTCCAACAGAACACCGGCAGCTTCATCATGGTCATGCCCGGCGCGCGCATCTTGATGACCGTGACAACCATGTTGATGCCCGACAGGGTGGTGCCGATGCCGGCGATCTGAAGCGCCCACAGGTAATAATCAGGCCCGGTATCGGGGCTGTTCTGCAGGTTGGTGACGGGCACGTAGTTGAGCCAGCCGCCACGGCTGAACTCACCCACGAACAGCGACACCATGACCAGCGCGGCACCAGCCACCGTGAGCCAGAAGCTGAAGTTGTTGAGAAAGGGAAAGGCCACGTCGCGCGCGCCGATCTGAAGCGGCATCACATAATTGATGATGCCCACGACCAGCGGGATCGCGACGAAGAAGATCATGATCGTCCCGTGCGCGGTGAAGATCTGATCATAATGGTGTGCGTTCAGATACCCTTCGTTCGCACCGAAGGAGACGGCCTGCTGGGCGCGCATCATGATCGCATCGGCAAAGCCGCGCAGGAGCATGATGATGCCCAGGATGATATACATGATGCCGATCTTCTTGTGGTCCACGCTGGTGAACCATTCGGTCCACAGGTAGCCCCAGAGCCGGTATTTGGTGACGGCACCGACGATGCCGAGGCCGATCACCACCACGCCGATAAAGGTCGCGATCAGGATCGGCTCATGGATCGGGAAGGATTCGAAACTGAGGCGACCGAAGATCGTCTTCAGAACGGTTTCGTTGAACATCGGAAGGCTCCGGCGGCTCAGCCGCGCACCGCGCGGGCATGGCCCGGCATGGCTGGCAGAGAGAGGAACGAAAGGTCGCGATTGCGGGGCGAATCAGGGTCAGTAGCGCCTGGCGCACCCGGCTGGCGCGGCTTGGAATTGTGCGGCACGGGCGTGATTTCGTCCGTGTCCTTCATCAGCCCGCCCTCCGGCTTCTCGCGCGGCAGGGTCTGGCGGCCGGCCGGCATGCCCTCGCCAGCCTTCATCGGATGCGGATCGCCGCCGCCGCCCGCCGCATGGTCACGCGCCATGATCTCGCTCATGCACGGCGTGCCGGGGGTGACGCAACGTTCATAGGCGCGCTGGAACAAGGTCGGCTCCACATTGGCGAAGTGCATGACCGGCACCTGCTCGCTCGGCTTTTCGAGCTTCAGGTAGTTGGCGGTATCGAGCGACTGACCGCGGCCCTTCACCTCGCCAACCCAGCGCGCGAAGCTTGCGTCGTCGAGCCCGCGCAGGCGGAAGCGCATGTAGGAGAAGCCTGCGCCCGAATAATTGGCGGACATGCCCTCGAACTCGCCCGGCCGGTTCAGCACCGCGTGAAGCGTGCTGCGCATACCGGGCATCGTATAGACCATGCCGGCGAGCGTGGGCGCGTAGAAGGTGTTCATCATGTTGCTGGACGTCATGTCGAAGCGGACCTGCCGGTCGACCGGCAGTGCAAGCTCGTTCACCGTGGCGATGCCCAGCTCGGGATAGATGAACAGCCACTTCCAATCGAGCGAGACTACCTGAACCAGCAGCGGCTTCTCGCGCGGATCAACCGCTTTGGTCGCCGAAATGCGGTTCAGCGGACGGAAGGGATCAAGGAGGTGGGTGCTGGACCAGGTGAGCGCGCCCAGCGCGATGATGATCAGGAGCGGTGCCGACCAGATGACGAGTTCAAGCGACGTCGAGTGATCAAAATGCGGATCATAGGTCGCGTCCTTGTTGCCCGCGCGATAACGCCAGGCGAACACGACAGTCAGGATCATCACCGGCACGATGATGAGCAGCATCAACCCGACCGATGCATAGATCAGGTTGCGTTGCTGCAGTGCGACGTCGCCAGCCGGGTCGAGCACGGCGCCCTGGCAACCGGCGACAAACAGCAGGAGCGGAATCGATGCCGCACGGGCAAGCCGTGCCAGCGGGGCGGGATGGTCGGGCATATGAAACGCTCCTAGGCCGAGTCCGCGAGGCGCTACATTGGACAATTTGTCCAATCCCGTCACTAGCGCACCTCCGGCACAGGAGTGTAGTAATGAACCCCGACGCGGGCCAACCATTATTGCACGGCGGATCGCCGCGGGAGCATGACGAATGACTGCATCGACCAGCACGGCGGACTCGACCGCCCTTGAGCGCGACGCACGGCTGGTAAATGCCCGCCATAAGGAAATCGCCCCTGGTGAAATCGCGATCGGCGTGATCATCGGTCGCACGAGCGAGTTCTTCGACTTCTTCGTCTATGCGCTCGCCTCCGTGCTGGTGTTTCCCAAGGTGGTGTTTCCCTATGTCGATGCCGTGACGGGGACGCTGTATTCGTTTGCGATCTTCGCCTTGGCGTTCCTCGCGCGGCCGTTCGGCACCTTGCTGTTCATGTGGGTTGACCGGGTTCATGGCCGTGGCACCAAGCTGACCATCGCATTGTTCCTGCTGGGCGGATCGACCATGGCGGTCGCATTGCTGCCGAGCTACGCTCAGGTGGGCACGCTGTCGGCACTGCTGCTTGCGCTGTTCCGCATCGGGCAGGGCGTGGCGCTGGGGGGCGCGTGGGACGGGCTGCCGTCGCTGCTATCGCTCAACGCGCCGGAGGAAAAGCGTGGCTGGTACGCCATGATCCCGCAGCTCGGCGCGCCCCTGGGCCTGCTAGTGGCTTCGTGCCTGTTCGCCTATTTCCTCGCGATCCTGACGCCGCAGGACTTTCTGAGCTGGGGCTGGCGCTATCCGTTCTTCGTGGTGCTGGCGATCAACGTCGTGGCGCTGTTTGCGCGGCTGCGACTCGTCGCAACGCCGGAGTTCGAACGCCTCTTCGAGAGCCGGGAGCTTCAGCCCTCGCCGGCATTTGCGACGATGTTCCGCGAGCGTCGCACCATCGTATTGGGCGCGTTCGCGCCGCTCGCCAGCTTCGCGCTGTTCCATCTCGTCACCGTGTTCCCGCTGTCCTGGGTCACGCTCTATGCGCAGGAGGAGCCGGTACGGTTCCTCGGCATCGAGGCGCTGGGCGCAGTGATCGGTCTGCTCGCCATCCTGGCCTCGGGCGTGATCGCCGACCGTGTGGGGCGGCGTGCGGTGCTGGGCGTCTCGGCGGCGCTGATCGCGGTCTATAGCGGCTTCGCGCCGCGCCTGCTGGGCGCCGGCGAAGTGGGTGAGGCGATCTACATGCTGGGCGGTTTCGTGCTGCTGGGTCTGGCATTTGGCCAATCCTCTGGCGCGGTGAACAGCAACTTCCCGCCGGAGAGCCGCTACACCGGTGCCGCGATCGTCGCCAATGCCGCCTGGGTGATCGGTGCAGGCTTCGCGCCGCTGGTGGCGCTGTTCCTCGCCAGCCGCTTCGGCCTGTGGTCGGTCGGGCTGTATCTGCTGTCGGGCGCGATCTGCACGCTGGGCGCGCTGGGTATCAACAAGGAATTCGCGCGGCGCGCAGCCTGATTTCGGCCCGCGCCGGGCGTCTACCCACGCTAAGTACCGAAAACGCCGCCATTTCGAAGCTAAGAGGGCGTTGCATCGCGCGCTGCCTTGCGCCACCGCTAGACGATTAGACCGGCGGTGGAGGGTAGATGACTCGGCGTGCGATCCTTCACATCGGACCGCCCAAGACAGGAACCAGCGCGATTCAGGCGTCGCTGAGCCACAACCGGTCAGCTTTGGCGCGTTTCGGCCTCCTTTATCCCGGCACTGGCCGCGACCACAGCGCGACCTTGCTGGCGCTCTTTCGCGGGCGTGCGCAAGATTACATTCGTGCGCGAAAGCGCACTGTACCCTCCGGCACGTCACCCATCTCGGCCAAGCAGTTTGCCGCGGTGCAGGAGCAGCTTCGCGGACGCGACTGGCATACGCTGATCCTGTCGACCGAGCTGATGTACGGGTTGAAACCGCCCGTGATGAAGCAGATCAAGGAATGGCTGGACCAATATGTCGACAGCTATCAGCTGGTCGCTGTGGTGCGCGACCCGGTCGACTGGGCAGTCAGCTACACGCAGCAGCGGTTCAAGCGCGAGGGCGACGTTGACACCTTGCTTGCCCAACCAAGGGCGATGCGCTTGCAACGCACCTTTCAGCGCTGGGAGGAGGTGCTTGGCCCGGGACAGCACCAGATTCTGGCGTTTGAGGAGCTGACTGCCGATCCGGCGGGCATGGGTGCGGCGTTCTTGACCCGCCTTGGGCTGGAGAGTGCCGCCGCGGCGCTGTCGCAGGAGGTCGCCGCGCGAAATGAGTCGCTGAGTTGGGAAGCGGCCATGATGATGGCCGAACTGAACACGCGCCGCCCGTTCTTCGTGGAGGGCAAGCGGAGCGGCGCGCGCAGTGGCGCCGAGCTTGGCGCCTTTACAGGGATCAGGGGCCAGCGTTTCGACCTTTCGGACGCGACGCGCCGCCAGATTTTCGACGAGACCCGCGAAGACATCGCATGGGTCGGCGAGCGGTTCGGGATCACCCGATATGATTATCCGGTCACGGATTTGCGTCCGTCGTCAAACCCGGCCGGCTTCTCGCCGGAATTCATCACCGCTGTAGGCGAGCGAATGGCCGACATGGCCAATGAGATCCGCATCCAGCGGGGATTGTTGCAGATCGCCGAACTGCGGCTGGAAGGGCGCATCGGCGAGGCGGAGCGGGCGCGCCGCCGGCTTGAGGCGATGTTTCCGAGCGATTCGCGCTTTCATGACGAGCCTGAGGATGACGACGCCGTTGTCCGCTGGGCGGCCGAATGACCGCACCGTAGCGAAAGCGCCGAACGGTCAGTCAGCATCCATCCTGGCGCCGACGTGGCGCGTGCCGCGAGCCTTGGCCAGCGCCTCCTGGCGGTGACGCTCGGCAAGGCGAGCGCGCTTCTCGTCGTTGAGATCAGCGTGACAGGCCGGGCAGCTCACGCCCTCCTCGTATAGCGGCGAGGCGCGATCCTCCGGCCCTACCGGCCGGCGACAGGCACGGCACAGGACATGGCTGCCCGGCTGGAGATCGGGGGTGACCGCAACGCGCTCGTCGAAGACGAAGCATTCGCCGCTCCAGCGGCTTTCCGCGGCGGGCACCTTCTCCAGATAGTTCAGGATGCCGCCCTGGAGATGATAGACCTCTTCCACACCCTCGGCCTTCAGAAAAGCCGTCGACTTCTCACAGCGGATGCCGCCGGTGCAGAACATCGCGACCTTCTTGCCTTCGGCCAGCAGCCGATCGCGGTTGGCGCGGAACCAGTCGGGAAAGTCTCGAAAGCTCTTTGTCGCCGGATCGATCGCGCCGGGGAAGGTGCCGATGGCGACCTCGTAATCGTTGCGCGTGTCGATCAGCACCGTGTCGGGCTGCGCGATCAGCGCGTTCCAATCCTCCGGCGCGACATAGGTGCCGGCATCGCTGAGCGGATCGAGGCCAGGCTGGCCCATCGTCACGATCTCGCGCTTCAGGCGGATTTTCAGCCGATGGAACGGCTCCGCTGAGGCCCAGGCATATTTGACCTCAAGCGCCGCGCAGCCGGGCAGGGTGCGCAGGTGCGCGATCACGACGTCGATGCCCCTCGGCGGACCGGCGATAGTGCCGTTCAGGCCCTCGTGCGCCAGCAGCAGGGTGCCCTGCACGCCATGGGAGCGGCACAGCGCCTCGATCGAACCACGCAGCGCGGCGGGATCGTCAAAACGGGTGAACTGGTAAAGGGCCGCAGTGCGGAAAAGCTGGGTCATGGCAGGCCGGCAGGGGAACGGGAGGGGCGCTCCGAAGAGCGTTGGTAGCCCCCGCCGTTCATCAATGGTGCGGTCGAGAAGACTCGAACTTCCACGTCCTTTCGGACACAACGACCTCAACGTTGCGCGTCTACCAATTCCGCCACGACCGCACGTGATGTCCGCCGGGCTGGGCCGGCGGCTGGCAGGAGCGCGCCCCTAGCAAGGGTTCCGGGGGCTGGCAATGGGCTTTGCCGGTTCCGGGCGAAAAGATTGCGTCTGGACGCAATCTTTTCCGTTCAGCTGCCGCATAGTCCCTCGATCGCCGGCAGCGGTGAGCGATCGCTCAGTCGCCATCCTCTCCGACGAAGCTGAGCTCCAGCTTCTTCGAACTGGCGGGAACATCCAGCTTCGCCGAGTTGAAATCGATCGCGCTTTTCGGCGCAAGCGTGCGCTGCTGCGGAATGATCGTCCAGGTGAAGACGATGCGATTCTGGGCGTCGCGCAGATCGGCGCGGATGTCCGGAACGCGCTGACGATCGTTGGACGGGTTCAACACCTTGCCGCTGACCGCGAACAGTTCGCTGCCGTTGCTGATCTCGCGCCGTTCGATCGGATTGTCGATCAGCCGGAGTGGCGATTCCTGCGGCCCAAACGACAGGCCGAGCTGGGTGGCAAGGCCGGGCGCACTGGTCCACAGGATGGCGCCGACCGCCACCAGCATCAGCAACGCGGCAAGCACCGCGGCTACCGTCCAGCGTCGCGCGGGATTGACAAGGGGACGCTTGCGGCGCGGCTTTTCGCCGTTCTCCACCGTGGTGGATGAAGCGGGCGGGCTTGGCCACGCCGCGATTGCAGCGCTGGCGGGTGCCATGCCGGGAAACGGCGGCAGCGGCTGTGTCGCAGCGGAGCCGGCTGGATCTGATGCGGCGACGGCTGTCTGCGCGGGCAGATCAGGTGCCGCGGCCTGTTCACCCGCGCTCACGATCACCGACGGAGGCTGTGGCTCCTGCGCCGGCGCTGCCGCGATTGCCTCCGCCGCACGGGCGTCAGGCTCCTGATGCCAGCTGTGGCGACAGTTCGCACAGCGAACCGTGCGCCCCTCCGCACCAATCGCGGTATCGGGCACCAGGTATCGGGTGCGGCATTCGGGACATTCGAGGATCATCGCGCGACGCTACCGGCGGGTGAACAGGAGGGCTGAAGCCATCGCGAATCTAAACACGGCCCTTGCGCTCCATGCAAGCGGAGGTTGAAGCATCGAGGCGCATCGTGCGATGGCACGTGCGGGGCATCAGTGTGTAAAGGACGAACGGCGCCGAAATGGCGAATATCGTGCAGTTCGAGAATGTGGGGCTGCGCTACGGCAACGAGCCGGAAACGCTGTCCGACATCAGCTTCGCGCTGGCGCCGGGATCATTCTATTTCCTGACGGGAGCGAGCGGCGCGGGGAAAACATCCCTGCTGCGCCTGCTGTACCTGTCGCAGCGCCCCAGCCGGGGTATCATCCGCCTGTTCGGCGAGGACGCCGTGACCATGCCGCGCAGCCGCCTGCCGGGCTTCCGCCGGCGGATCGGGGTGGTTTTTCAGGACTTTCGCCTAGTTCCGCACCTGTCGGCGGCGGACAATGTGGCACTGCCGCTGCGCATCGCGGGAATGCCGGAGGCGGAGATTGCGGAGCCGGTGAGCGAGATGCTCGCCTGGGTCGGGCTGCACGATCAGGCGGACGCCAAGCCCGAAACGCTGTCGGGCGGCGAGCAGCAGCGCGTCGCGATCGCCCGGGCGGTGATCGCGCGCCCGGAGATGCTGGTGGCGGACGAGCCGACGGGCAACGTCGATCCGGAGATGGCGGATCGCCTGCTGCTGCTGTTCGATTCGCTCAATCGTCTGGGCACCACGGTTGTCGTGGCGACGCACGACATCCAATTGATGCAGCGGGTGTCGGGCGCGCAGATGATGCGACTGGTGAAGGGGAAGCTGCAGGATCCCACGGGCACGCTGCGCCACCCGCCCGCGCGGGAGCCGGTATGAACCCCGTGACGACGGCCCGGGCGGAGCGCACCCGGCGCGTGCTGGACGAGGCGCGCGGCGTGCGGGCGATGGTGTGGATCATCGCCATCATGCTGTTCCTGACGGTGCTCGGCGCCGCGCTGGGGCTGGCGACGCGCAATGCCGCTCATACCCTGGAAGGCCAGTTGGTCGGCCGGGCGACCGTGCAGGTGGTGGCGAGTGATCCGGCCCGCCAGGAGGCAGAGGCGGCACGCGCCCTTTCCACGCTGCGCGCCCTTCCCGAAGTGCGGCGCGCGGAACCAGTCGATCCGGAGGAGCTTGCCGCGCTGCTTCGCCCCTGGCTGGGGGACGACAGCGCCGACCCCGACCTCCCCGTTCCGGCCATGATCGACTTGGAGCTGGCGAGCGAGAGCGCCGCCGCCCTTCCGCGGGTTCGGACTGCGTTGACCCGGGTGGCGCCCGCCGCGCGCGTCGACGCGCAGGAGGCGTGGATGGCGCCGGTGGCCGATTTCCTCGACCTGGTCGTGCTGATCGCGCTGGTTCTGGTGATCCTGTTGGCGACTGCGACAGCGGCGGTCGTGGTGCTGGCGGCGCGTGCCGGACTGGACGCGCATCGCCATACGATCGAAGTCATGCACATGCTCGGCTCGACCGATGTGCAGGTGGCGCGGCTGTTCCAGCGCCGCATCGCGCGCGACGCGGGCGTCGGGGCGGCGATCGGCAGCCTTGCGGCGATTGCCATGCTGTTGCTGGTGAGCGCGCAGGCGGCGGAGCTTGGCTCGCAACTGCTGGGGCAGGCCAGCCTCGGGGCGTCGGGCTGGGCGGCGCTTGCTTTGCTGCCTATCGCGTTCGTTCTGCTGGCGGCGCTGGCCGCGCGCTTCACCATCACCCGTGCGCTGGAGTCCGTATTGTGATCGCGCGGCTGATCGGGCTGGCCGCAGTGGCGTGGAGCCTGGGCTTTGCCGCCTTCATGCTGACGCTGGCTCAGCCGGCCGACCCGCAGCTGAAGACCGACGCCATTGTCGTGCCGACCGGGGGACCTGGGCGTATCCCGCGCGGGCTGGCGCTGATCGAGGCGAGAAGTGCCAAACGGATGCTGGTCACCGGCGTGGCGACCGGCCTGCGCAAGGTGGATCTTGCCGCAGCGAACGGCCATGCGGCGGCGATCGCCTGCTGTGTCGATCTGGGACGCGAAGCGGTGGATACCCGCTCCAATGCCGAGGAGACCGGGCGCTGGATGCGCGAACATGGCTATAAGTCCGTCCGGCTGGTCACATCGGACTGGCATATGGCGCGGGCCCGCATGGAAGTGGGGGCGGCCCTGGATGCCGATGTTCGCATCCTGCGTGATGGCGTGCCGGCGGAACAGCGACTGGGGCGCTTGGTGAACGAATATAACAAGCTGATCCTGCGCCGGATCGCATTGTGGGCAGGGATTGGCTGATGATGAACTGGCTGCGGACGATCGTGTATCAGATCGTCTTCTACGCTGGATCGGTGCCGATTGTCCTTGGCATCGCGCCGGCTGCGCTCTTTGGCGAGCGGGTGGTGATCCACCATGCGCATCGCTGGGCACGCTATCAGCGCTGGGCGGCGAAGCACATTCTGGGCATCACCACGCGCATCGAGGGGAGCGTGCCGGAAGGGCAGTTTCTTTTCGCCGCCAAGCACCAGGCGATGTACGAGACGACCGAGCTGCAGCTGATCCTGGGCGGCCCGGCGATGGTGCTGAAGCGCGAGCTCGCGCGCATTCCGGTGTGGGGCTGGGCGACGCGCCTATACGGATCCATGGCGGTGGACCGCGAGGCATCGGCAAAGGCGCTGCGCCGGTTGATGACCGAAGGGGCGGCGCTGAGAGCCAAGGGGCGATCGGTGATCGTCTATCCCGAAGGTACGCGCGTGCCGCCTGGCGAAACGCCGCCGCTGCGATCAGGATTTGCCGGACTCTACAAGGCGCTGGACCTGCCTGTCGTTCCGATTGCGCTGGATAGCGGGCGATTACTGCCGAAGAGGGGCGCCAAGCGGCCGGGCGTAGTGACGATGCGCATCGGCGAGGTGATCCCGCCGGGCCTGCCGCGCCGGGAAGCGGAGCGGCGGGTGTGGGAGGCAATCAACGCGCTGGAGCGGGACCCGGCGCGCTGACGAATCCGTGATCGCCGCGCCGGCCGGCAGGACGCTCGCTCATTCGTGCTTGCGGCCGAAGTCGGCCGCGGCATCATCCTGCCCCTGATCGACGATCGATCGGCGGATCGTGCGCGTGCGGGAGAACAGGTCGAAGAGGGTGTCGCCATCGTCCCATCGGATCGCCCGCTGCAAATGCGACAGATCCTCGCTGAAGCGCTGAAGCATCTCCAGCACCGCTTCCTTGTTGGCCAGGAAGACGTCGCGCCACATGGTCGGATCCGACGCGGCGATGCGGGTGAAATCACGGAAGCCGCCGGCGGAAAACTTGATCACTTCCGATTGCGTCACCTCGGCCAGGTCATTCGCCGTGCCGACGATGGTATAGGCGATCAGGTGGGGGAGGTGGCTCGTCACGGCCAGCACGCGATCGTGGTGATCGGGCGCCATGATCTCCACCATGCTCCCCAGACGCCGCCAGAACTCCGCGACCCGTTCGGTAGCGATTGGATCGCCATCCGCCAGCGGCGTGACGATGCACCAGCGGCCATGGAACAGGCTGGCGAAACCGGCCTCCGGGCCGCTTTGCTCCGTGCCGGCGACAGGGTGTGCCGGGACGATTGCGGTGCCGGGCAGGGCGGCGGTAAGCGCGCGAACGACCTCGGCCTTGCAGCTGCCGACGTCGCTAACGATCGCCTCCACCGGCAGATCGGCAGCCATCTCAACTGCGACCTCGCCCATCGCGCCGACCGGCACGCAGAGGATCACCAGTTCCGCGTCGGTAACTGCGGCGCCGAGCGTGTCGGTCACATCGTCCACGATCCCCAGCGCGTCGGCGCGGGCGCGGACATCCGGATCTGCATCGTACCCGGTGAGGCGCACCGTCGGCATATGCTGCCGCACCGCGCGCGCGACGGAGGAGCCGATCAGGCCGAGGCCGATGATGGTGACGCGGGCAAAGGGAAGCACTTCGAATCTCCGTTTACCCGCTTCGTCGTCATGCCGGGCCTGTCCCGGCATTCACCTTACCGCGTGCGTGTTGGCCAGCGAGTTTGCGGAACGGTGGACCGCGGCACAAGGCCGCGGTGACGCTGTTTGACGTCGTTCGCCAGACTTCGTTACGCTGCGCCCGCCATATTGCGTAGCGCGGTAATCACCCCGCGCGTCTCGCTCTCCGTGCCGATGGTGATGCGCAAGGCCTGCGGCAGACCCTGCCCCGGAAGCCAGCGAACGATATAGCCAGCGTCCATCAGACCCTTGTAGGCCGCCTCAGCCGTCAACTCGCCTTCGAACACCACCAGGACGAAATTGGCCTGGCTTGGAATGGCGCGCAGGCCGGCATTGCCGAGCTTGGCGATTTCTTCGGAGAACCAGGCGCGCCACTTGGCATTGTGTGCAGCGGTGCTGGCGACGAAATCCGTGTCTCTCAGCGCGGCCACGGCCGCCGCCGTGCCGGCGATGGTGATCGAGAACGGCAGGCGGATGCGGTGCATCGCCTCGATGATCGCCGGCGCGCCATAGCCCCAGCCGATCCGCTCCGCCGCCAAGCCGTACATCTTGGAGAAGGTGCGGGTGACCAGCACGTTCGAGGCAGATGTGGCCAGCGCCATGCCGCCGTCATCGTCGCCGCCGTCGATATATTCGGCATAAGCGTGATCGAGCACCAGCAGGATGTCGTCGCGCAGCCCGGCGTGCAGCCGCTCGATCTCGGCACGCGGCACATAGGTGCCGGTGGGGTTGTTCGGATTGGCGACGAAGACGATGCGCGTCCGGTCCGTCACCGCGGCCAGAATCGCGTCGACGTCCGTCGCATAATCTTGGTCCGGCGCGATCACCGGAGTCGCCCCGACGCGACGGATTGCGATCGGATAGACCGCGAAGCCATAATTCACGTAAATCGCCTCGTCGCTCGGGCCGGCAAAGGCGCCGGCGGCGAGATGCAGAACTTCGTCCGAACCATTGCCATAGATGATGCGGGCGGGATCAAGGCCGTGCTTGGCGGCAAGCGCCTCGCGCAGTTCGTTGGCGCTGGCGTCCGGATACCGTTCCAGGCTCATCGCAGCGGAGGCGAATGCCTCGCGCGCCTTCGGGCTGGTGCCGAGCGGATTTTCGTTGGACGACAGCTTGGCGACCTTGCGGCCGTCATCAGTCGTAGATCGCCCCGGCACATAGGGGGCGATGTCCATGATCCATGGTTTGGGAACGGGTCCAGTCATGGAGCGGGCGCATAGCGGGGGCCGGCAAGGGTTGGCAACGGCGCGGATTTCAGGCACTGGCCCGGTGCAATGCAGCGCCAGCCTAATCCGGCCAGCCAACGAACGGGACGGTGGGGCGCAGATGCACCGCTTCCCCCGTGCGCCGCACAATGCTAGCGCGCGCTTTATGTCCGCCGACGACCAGCGTTTCGGTCTCCAGCGCCACGTCATCCTGCCAGGCCCGCTGCCGCTAGACGGCGGGGGGCGGCTTGCGCCGGTCGAGATCGCCTATGAAACCTATGGCACGCTTGCGCCCGATCGCAGCAACGCCGTTCTGATCTGCCACGCCCTGACGATGGACCAGCATGTCGCGGGCGCCAATCCGCGGACGGGCAAGCAGGGCTGGTGGACCCAGATGGTGGGGCCGGGCCGCCCCGTCGACACGGATAGGTTCTTCGTGGTGTGTGCCAATGTCATCGGCAGCTGCATGGGATCGTCCGGTCCGGCGACGGTGAACCCGACCACTGGTTCGCCGTTCGGGATGAGCTTTCCCGTCATCACCATCCGCGACATGGTGCGCGCGCAGGCGCTGCTGCTCGACCACCTCGGCATCGAACGGCTGAAGGCGGTGATTGGCGGTTCGATGGGCGGGATGCAGGCGCTGAGCTGGCCGGCGACCTTTCCGGATCGCGTCGAAGCGGTGGTGGTGATCGCGTCGGCGGCACGGCACTCGGCCCAGAATATCGCCTTCCATGAAGTTGGGCGGCAGGCCGTGATGGCTGATCCCAACTGGCGCGGCGGCGAATATTACGGCCATGACGTGCCGGCGGCTGGATTGGCAGTCGCCCGGATGGCGGCGCACATTACCTATCTGTCAGAGGCGGGGCTGACCGAGAAGTTCGGCCGCCGGTTGCAGGCGCGGGAGGCGAAGAGCTTCGGCTTCGATGCGGATTTCCAGGTTGAAAGCTATTTGCGCTACCAGGGAATTGCTTTCGTCGATCGCTTCGATGCCAATTCCTACCTCTACATCACACGGGCGATGGACTATTTCGATCTGGCCGAGGAACATGGTGGGCTGCTAGCCAATGCGTTCCGCCAGACGCGCGCGCGCTTTGCTCTGATCAGTTTCGACACGGACTGGCTTTACCCCACCCGCGAATCGCGCAGCATCGTGCAGGCGCTCAACGCCGCTGGCGCACCGGTCAGCTTCGTAGAGCTGTCCAGCCCATACGGCCACGACGCGTTTCTGCTCGATTCCCCGGAAATGAACCGGGTGGTAGCTGGCTTCATGGGAACGGCAGCATGACGCTGAGGGCTGATCTGGCCATTATCGCCAATCACGTCGCGGTCGGGAGCCGGGTGCTTGACGTCGGTTGCGGCGACGGCGCGCTGATGGCGGCGCTGCGGGACAGCAAGCAGGCGGACGCGCGCGGGCTGGAGCTGGATCCGCGCAACGTGGCTGGCGCGGTCGGGCGCGGGCTGAGCGTGATCCAGGGGGACGCGGATACGGATCTGGCCGATTATCCCGACCGCAGCTTCGATTATGCGATCCTCAGCCAGACGCTGCAGACGTGCCGCGCGCCGGATGCGGTGCTCGATCATCTGCTGCGGATCGGGCGACGGGCGTTTGTCAGCTTTCCGAACTTTGCGCACTGGCGCGTGCGCCTGTCGCTGTTGTGGGGCGGGCGGATGCCGGTGACCCGCCTGCTGCCGGAACGCTGGTACGACACCCCGAACATTCACCATCTGACGGTGGACGATTTCCGCGCGCATCTGCGCGATCGGGGCATCGCAGTGGAGGGCGCTTGGTTTCTCTCAGGGGACAAGCAGACCCGATCAGCGGCGGCCAATTTCCTTGCGGAGCACGCAATCTTCCTTTTGCGTGGAACCGATCGACCTTAATCTGTGTTGCACGGCAACTTATCATGACCAAGACAGCTCTCATCATTGAAGACGAGATCTTCGTTGCGCTGGATCTCGAGCGAATCCTTGTTGACGCCGGATATGAGGTCGCCGCGATTGCTGCCGACAGCGATCAGGCGATCGCGGCGGCGCCGGGTTGCTCCTTCGCCTTTGTCGACATCAATCTTCGCGATGGCGCGACCGGACCGACAATCGCGGAACGGATCGCGCGCGATTACGGTGTGAAGGTCGTCTTCGTTACGGCGAACCCATCGCAGATCGGCATTCCGTCAGAAGCGCTTGGCTATGTACGCAAGCCCTTCAATGACCGCGCGATCCTGGCGGCCGCCGCGCTGGCAAGCGGCGAGCAGGATGTCGTCGCACACGAGGATGTCATTCGGATCGGTGCGCGCGGCTGAACGATGCGGTTGGGACCTCCAGCATCATCTCCAACCCTTCGGGGTGCCAGGTGCGGCGCACATTTCCACCAAGCTGCCGGACGGCGCTGAGCTCGATCAACTGACTGCCGAAACCGGCGGGTCGGGCACCGCTCTCGAGACAGGGGCCGCCACGCTCCAGCCAGTGGATCTGGGCTTGCTCTCCTTGCCGCGCCACGTGGATCGTGATGCGGCCATCGGCGGCGGAAAGCGCGCCATATTTGCTCGCATTGGTGGCAAGCTCGTGGAATAGCAGCGCGAGGGGAGTCGCCGCGCGATCATCGACATGCACGTCCACGCCAGTGATCGTGACGCGCTCTCCGCGATGTGACTGGTACGGGGCCAACAACTCATCCAGCAGGTCGCGCAGGCTGTCCTGGTGCGCGGACGGCCGCGAATTGGTGCTATGCGGGCGGACGAAGTCGTGCGCGCGCCCCAAAGCGGCGATCCGCTCGCGCAAATCGGCGGCGAGCGGCGCCAGGGGCGGGTGGGCGCGCGCGGCGAGCTGGATAAGCCCGCCGATCACCGCGAAGATGTTCTTGATCCGGTGCGACAGCTCCTGGCTGATGACTTCGCGTTCCTCCAGCGCCAGCTTCTGCTCGTGTATGTCCGTGCAGGTGCCGAACCAGCGCGTGATCTGGCCCGTGTCATCGCGGATCGGCAAGGCGCGGCCAAGCACCCAGCGATACGTACCGTCGAAGTGCCGGAGGCGATATTCGATCTGGTACGGATCACCAGTCGACAGACTATGCCGCCAGACCGTCCAGGCACGTTCCCGATCGTCGGGGTGAAACATGTTGTTCCAGCCCGCGCCATCGGTGGTGCCAACGGGCACGCCGGTGAATTCATACCAGCGGGCGTTGTAGTAATCGTGAAAGCCGTCCGGCAGCGTCGACCAGACCATCTGCGGCATGGTATCCGCGAGCGTGCGGAAGCGCACCTCGCTGTCGGCGAGCGCCGCGCGTGCGCGTGCCGTGGACTTGCGTTGTTCCCGCTGCTCCCGCGCCGCGCGCCGGGCTTCGAGCCGGGCCATCGCCGTCGTGGCCAGGATCTCCAGCCCGCGCGTCTGAAAGGGCGTCAAACCATCGCGCGGTAATGCGTCCAGCACGCAAATAGCGCCCAACGGAATGTTTTCGCGCGTGGTGAGCGGTGCGCCGGCGTAGAAGCGGATGTACGGCGGCCCGGTGACCAGCGGATTGTCGGCGAAGCGCAAGTCCTTTGACGCGTCCCTCACTTCCATGAGCCGCTCGCCGTGCATGGCATGCGCGCAAAAGGACTGGGAACGCGGCGTTTGCTCCAGATCTGTGCCCAGGCGCGACAGAAAGACCTGCGCGTCCTCCTCAACGATGCTGACCAGGGCCGTTGGCGCGCCGCAAAGCTCCGCAGCGAAGGAGACCAAGTCATCCAGCACGCCTTCCTCCCGCGCGCCGGCGAGATCGTAGAGCGCCAGGGCCTGCTTGCGCATGTCCTCATCATTGATCGGTGGGGAGAGCAGTGTCACGTTTCCAACCGGTTGGGTTCATCGCCGGTCGGCCGACCGATGATGGTTGATATGGGTCAGCCGCCGTCAAAGGTCGATGGCCGATTGCTGCTCGCCCGATCGACTGGCCGGGCGGGCAGCGAAGCAGTCAAGCACCGCATCCCGCATCGGCTCGATCGATCCTCTCGGGGAACCAGCTAACAACTGCCTGAGTTCGGAATTTGATCCTGCGACGACCAGATCAGCGCTGTGCATGCAGGGTAGCGCATCGTTATGGAGCGTGAAGAGTTTGGAGATCCAAGCTGGGGAGACGCAAGGCTATGCGTCGTTGTGCCATCAAAAACGGCGCGATTGTTGAGGATCGATAAGGGAGAGATGTCATGCGCATGCCGGCCATAGCAGCGGCTTCATTAATCCTGACGTCATGCGACAGCAGCGCGCCGCAGAACGTGGCAGCGCCAGCGCCTGCCGAGCCGATGACGAACCAGGCGGCGGAGGTGGTCGCCCTGCCGGAAGGCCAGCGCAATGCGGTGTTGCTGCGCGCGATCCTTGATGCTGGTCTGCCCTGCCAGGGCGTATCGAGTTCAGAGCCGCTCACGACCGGCGGCTCGACGGCGGACTGGCAGGCGCGGTGCACTGACGGATCGACTCACATCGTGCAGGTGAAAGCGGATGGTACCGCAATGGTGGTGAGCCGCGCGACCGCTCGTTAGGCAGCCCTTAAGCGGGTAAAAGCACGCGCGACCGCATGGACTTTGCGAACGCGCGTGCGAGCGACGACGGCCGATCGTCTGATCAACCCGTCCGATCAGAACGGGACGTCATCGTCCAGATCGTCGGCGAAACCGCCGCGCGACTGACCAAAGCCGCCGCCCTTGTTGCCGCCCCCACGGCTTCCACCGCCGCTGCTGCCGCCACCGAAGTTGCCGCCGCCGAAATCGTCGCCGCCGCCGCCGAAATCATCGCGGCCGCCGAAGTCACGACCGCCGCCGCCACCACCGCCACCGGCACCGCCGCCCGGACCGTCCAGCATGGTCAGGACGCTGTTGAACCCCTGCAGGACCACTTCAGTCGAGTAGCGATCCTGCCCATTCTGATCCTGCCACTTGCGGGTCTGCAGCTGGCCCTCAATGTAGACCTTCGAGCCCTTGCGCAGGAAACGCTCGGCAACGTTGGCGAGGCCTTCGTTGAAGATCGCGACCGAATGCCATTCGGTCTTTTCCTTGCGCTCGCCGGAGTTGCGATCCTTCCAGCTCTCGCTGGTCGCGATGCGCAGGTTCACGACCTTGCCGCCGTTCTGGAAAGAGCGCGATTCGGGATCGCGCCCGAGATTGCCGACGAGAATAACCTTGTTAACGCTGCCTGCCATTGGGGCCCCTTAGAGGCCCGCGGCGACCGCGAGCCAGTATGTGATTCCGGCCATGATGTAAGCGGCGGCGAACAGATAGCCAACCATGAAGAGCGGCCATTTCCACCCGTTCGTCTCCCGCTTGGTGACGGCGATCGTGGAGATGCATTGCGGGGCAAAGACGAACCACATCAAAAAGGCGAGGGCGGTCGGTAGCGACCAGCGATGCTGAAGGTTCTCGATGATCGTGCGCTCGCCCGCGGCATCCTCGGGATCATCCACGGCATAGACGGTGCCGATCGCCGCCACCGCGACTTCGCGCGCGGCCATGGCCGGGATCAGCGCCAGCGAAATGTCACGATTGAAGCCGATCGGGGCGACCACGACCTCGATGCCGCTCGCGATCCGCCCGGCGACGGAATAGTCGACCTGGCTTTCGCCCTCGGGCGCCTGCGGGAAGCTGAGCAGCAGCCACAGGACCACGGTGGTGGCGGCGATGATCGTGCCGGCACGCTTGAGGAAAATCACCGCCCGGCTCCACAGCCCGAGCGCGACATCGCGCAGTCGGGGCATCTGGTATTTCGGCATTTCCATCATGAAGCCCGACGAATCGCCCTTGGTGATCGTGCGGCGAAGCACCAGCGCGGCGACGAACGCGCCCACGATCCCGGCAAGATAGAGACCAAGCAGGACAAGCCCCTGTAGGCCGACCCGCGGGCCGACTGCCGTATTGGGGATGAAGGCGCCGATAATGATGGTGTAGACCGGCAGGCGGGCCGAGCAGGTCATCAGCGGCGCGATCAGGATCGTCGTAAGCCGGTCCTTCTCGTCGCTGATCGTGCGCGTCGCCATGATACCGGGAACGGCGCAGGCGAAGCTGGACAGCAAGGGAATGAAGGCGCGGCCGGACAGCCCGACGCCAGCCATCATCCGATCCATGAGGAATGCCGCACGGACCATATAGCCCGAGGCTTCCAACAGCAGAATGAAGGTGAACAGGATCAGGATCTGCGGCAGAAAAACCACCACCGCGCCGACGCCGGCGATCAAGCCATCGGTGACCACGGATCTGAGGAGATTGTCCGGAAGGACGCCGCGAACCGCCTCGTCCAGCGACGCAAAGCCCCCTTCGATCCAGCCGATCGGCGCTTCCGACCAGCTGAACACCGCCTGGAACATGAGGAACATGAGCGCCACAAGCAGGATAGGCCCAATCACCGGGTGGAGGGCGACCGCGTCAAGCGCATGATTCCAGCGTCGAACCGGCGTTTCGGAGACGATAGCCGCCCGGGCGATCTCTCGCGCACGGCGCTGAAGCTGGGGCAGCGAGTCCGCGCTCTCGGGCAAAGGAAGAGGATCCTGCTGTCCGCCACCCTCAACCGCGGTGGTGAGAGCGGCCCGTAACGTATCCAGCCCGCGCTTGCGCACCGCAACAGTGGGCACCACGGGCACGCCCAGTTCACGGGAAAGCGCATCGGTCGAAAGGGTAAGCCCATCCCGCTCCGCCAGATCGACCATGTTTAGGGCGACGACGACCGGGAGACCCAGCGCGATCAACTGAAGCGCGAACCGCAGGTGAAGATCGAGGTTGGCCGCGTCGACCACCACGACCAAAACGTCCGGCCGGCGCTCGCCCGCCTGGCGCCCGAACAGAACGTCGCGCGTCACCTGTTCGTCCGGGGAGGACGGATCGAGGCTGTAGGTGCCTGGCAGATCGACCAGTTCGACGGGCCGACCATCATCAAGCGACAGGCGCCCCGAATGGCGCTCCACCGTCACGCCGGGATAGTTGCCGACCTTCTGACGAGCCCCTGTCAACGCATTGAACAAAGCGGACTTGCCGGCATTGGGATTGCCGACAAGTGCGACCAGCGGAAGAATGCTCATGTCAGTCGGTCGTCACCGTGATGGCGGCGGCGACATTGCGCCGCAGGGCTATCGTCATGCGGCCGATGCGGCACGCGAGTGGGCCACGGAACAAGGTCGCCCGGTGCAGCAACTCCACGGACACGCCCTCCTCAAAGCCGAACTCACGCAGGCGGCGGGCTTCCGGAGCGGCGAGCCGGTCCCAGTCGATGGCAGAAACCGTCGCCCGACGACGGAGCGGGAGCGATTCGAGAGGAAGGGGGGCAGGAGCAAGCACGCGAGCATTCTAACGGCATTGCGAATGGTTATCAATTCACGCCGCTCAACGGTGCACGCTTTTGCTGCTGATCACACCACCGGATAGCGCAACCGACCCACGAAACGGGTCAGGCTTGGGCGGCGTTGTGCGCGGCGAGTGATCCCGGCCTTGGCCTTTTCAAAACGCATGATCCCGTCGATCCGCCGCGCGAGGAAGGCGCGCGTCTCGGCATGATCCTCGCTCTCGTCGTCCAGGAACACCGTGACCGTCGCGCCGTAAACGGCAAACAGCATCGCACGTTTCGTGTAGTGATTATAATCCGCCGCAACGTCGCCGGCTGCGCGCCACATCGTGTCGACGCTACGCCAACCAAGCTTCGCCGCGGTCGCGACATTCTGGGGCATGGCGAGGATGGCGAGCGCGCGCCGGAGCGCCTCGCGGTGCGGCGCCGTGGCAGCCAGCCTGGCCTCGACAAGCGCCGTGATCCGCTGCCGGATCTTCATGGCTGCGAGCCGCTCGGGCGGGAGCGTCACCAGCATTGCGGCATCCACGCTTGCGAACCAGGCATCGATCATGTCCACCGCTCCGCCCGGAAAGGCGAGGGCTGCCACGTCGCGATCGATCCCGTTCATCTCCGCCGCCATGTCCCGCGCCGCCGCGCCCCAGCCGTCGAATGCCGCGTTTTCGGCGATGGCGGGGGCGAGAAGGACACGAATCTCGTCGAGCGTGAGGTCTGCGCTATCGGTCATGACGGCCATATAGGCGTGTCGGTGGGGCAATTTCCACTAGCGGGCTCAGGCGCGGGAGCGGGAGGTCTTGTTCGCCTGTCCGGTGCCGGGTCAGTCGGCAACGAGCGGGCGACGCTCAGGTGCGATCCGGACCAGAACCAGCGCAGTCGCGACCAGCACCGCTCCCACGAAATCCGCCGCGCCAAGTGCCTCGCCATAAGCGAGCCAGCCGACCGTTGCGGCCACCACCGGCTGGGTAAGCAGCGCCAATCCGATCACCAGCGGGCTGAAACGGCCTAGCGCATAGATCATCAGGCCTTGGCCGATCACCTGGCTGCACAGTGCAAGGCCGAGCAGCGGCGCCCAATCTTCGGGCCAGACCTGCTCGCCCAGGAGGACCGCAGCGACTAGCAACGGCAGAACCGTCGCCGCGGATGACAGCCCAAGCGCGGGAAGCGGAGCCATGCTGGCCCGAGCGCGCGCCATGAGGATGAAATAGCCTGCATAGAGAATGCCGGCGACCAGACAAAGAAGGTCACCGATCAGATTCTGCGGATCAAGCTGGTAGGAACGCCCCATCAGCAACGCGGCCCCCATCGCAGCCAACCCAAGCGCCAGCCCCTGCATCCGCGTCGGCCAGGCTCGAGCCACGAGAAAGCCGTAGAGCGGGAAAACGAATGTCGCGGCGTTGCCGAACAGTGTCGCGTTGGCGAGCTTGGTATGGTGGATGCCGACATGCCAGCTGGCGAGATCGCCAGCGAAGAGGATGCCAGACCCGGCAAGCACCCAGCCAATCCCGCGCGCGCTGGCAACCGGTCGCCCGCCGGTGAGGGTCGCCAGAAGGAGCAGCACCGGAGTGGCAAGACCAATACGCCAGAAGCCCGCCGCGACGGGGCCGACATCAGTCAGCCGCACGAACCACGGGCCGAACGCGAGCGCCAAATTGCCCCCGAGCAGGGCGGCAAAGGCCAATGCTCCACCACTTGGGCGCGATGTAGCTTTTCTTGGGGCCGGTGCCTCGTGCATGCTGCCCCGTAACCACCTAAGTCGGGCAAGTCCCGTAGCAAAGTGCAACGGAAGGGGAGTTTGAAATGCCAAGCCTGTTTGATCCGATCGAACTGGGTGCCATTCGCGCCGCAAATCGCGTGCTGATGGCACCGCTGACCCGCACGCGGGCCGACGACGATCACGTGCCCACCGAGATGATGATCGAATATTATCGGCAGCGCGCCGGCGCCGGCCTGATCATCTCCGAGGCGACCGGCATCAGCCGGCAGGGACTGGGCTGGCCGAATGCGCCGGGCATCTGGACCGATGCGCAGACCGAGGCATGGAAGCCGATCACCGAAGCGGTACATGAGGCGGGCGGCAAGATCATCGCCCAGCTATGGCACCAGGGCCGGCTGGCGCGCCCCGATGTGAACAAGCTGCAGCCGCTCTCGGCCTCCGTCACGCGGGCGCCTTATCCGAACCCGGCGAAGAACCCCTATGGTGAGGCGCGCGCCGCCACGCTGGACGAGATCAAGGAAGCGATCGAGCAATATGCGCAGGCGGCACGCAACGCGTTGGCGGCCGGGTTTGACGGCGTGCAGCTGCACGGCGCCAATGGCTATTTGATCGACCAGTTCCTGCGCGACAACACCAACCTTCGTGATGACGATTACGGCGGCTCGCCGGAGAACCGCATCCGCTTCATGAAGGAAGCGGTGGAAGCGGTGATTGCCGTCGCAGGCGCCGAGCGCACCTCCATTCGCCTGTCGCCCAATGGCGAGACTCAGGGCGCCGACGACAGCAATCCCGAGGCGGTTTTCATTCCCGCCGCCAAGGTGCTGGACGAATTGGGCATCGCCTTCCTCGAGTTGCGCGAACAGGCGCCGGACGGCACCTTCGGCGCGACCACCGTGCCCAAATTGAGCCCGGCGATCCGCAAGGTGTTCACGCGCCCGTTGGTGCTGAACCAGGATTATACGCTGGATAAGGCACAGGCCGATCTGGACTCCGGGATCGCCGATGCAATTGCCTTCGGCCGGCCGTTCATCGGCAATCCGGACTTGGTGGAGCGGCTGCGTGCCGGTGCTCCGCTGGCGCAGGACAATCCCAAGACCTGGTATTCGAAGGGGCCGGAGGGATATATCGACTATCCGTCCTATCAGGAACAGGCGGCCGCCTGATACCGCCGGTGCCGCCCCGCGCCACGTGCGTGGGGCGGCGCCTCGTGATCTGCGCTATCTGCAAGGCAAGACGCCTTTGCGCAGGTCCCTTTGCTTACCACAGTCTGGGGCCTGCAGGCGGCTCCATCGCAGATCCGTTTTCGCCTGGTACGTTCGTCTTGGCGATTGTAGTGCGACGCCTTACGCCGCTGATTGGATTTTCAGCGGATCCCAGGCGATTAGGTTTGCCGACTCATTGGTCTTTACGCGCGCAGCGAAGGAAAACGCGTCCACCGAAGTGAAGCTTTCGTCTAAAATTGCGTAGCCGTAGCTATGAAGAAGAGCGATCAGCTCACCAGAGGAACTTCCTGCCCGCTCCAGCGCACTCGGACCCATTTCAAAAATGACTGCTGGGCGGTATCGGTCAAGAGTTTTGGCGGCGCCGCGTAGGACGTCGACTTCATGGCCATCCGTATCGATCTTGATCAGGTCAACCCTTTCAAGCGCGTGCTCCTCAGTGATTTGATCTATCGTGTAGAACGTCACGCGCTCGTGCGTATTGGTCACCGTGTCGTCAATGCGATAGCCGTTGATGACGAACATGTCGCCTTGGCCACCCCGGTTACCGCTGGCACCTAGCACGGGTGTGATGTTTGACATGGCGTTACGGCGCGCATTGGCCGTCAGCCGCTCCATCGCCCAAGGTGACGGCTCGATTGCAACAACCCGGCCTGCAGGGCCGACGCAGCGTGCGGCCCAAAGCGAAATGAGGCCGATATTCGCGCCTACGTCGATTACCGTACCCCCCGCAGGTGATAGGCGCTGCACCGCGGCGAGCGTTTCCGGTTCATAGTCGCCATCGAAGTAAAGCCGCATGTCCATCGACTGAGCGGGATCAAGCATCACCTTCATGCCGCGCCACGTGAACGGGAAGGGCGCACGGCCGCGCGTCAGCGGGCCAAGGACGAGGCTCTTGATCTTACGACGTGCCGTAATCTGAAGCGGCAGGCTCCGGTAAACGGTAGTCGCCGCGCGCGTGAGTGCATTGCCCATGTCGTCCCCGCTTCCATGTCGATCCGGTGAGCAGCGGACCACAGCCCCGAGAACAGCGCAAAGGAAGATACAGCGAAATCGGCGCTAAACGCCCGCGACGCAGATCAGGGCGCGCAATCGTTCGCGTGCGTTACGCCGAGTACGCCCATCAGTCGTTGAAGCGAGTAAGGTTTCCGCAGCAGCGGAAAGCCGTGATTGCCTTCTTCGGCCAGCACGTGGCTATAGCCGCTCGTCAGCACCACGCGGCAGTTCGGCCAGCGTCGCTCCACTTCTTTCGCGAGTTCAATGCCGCTCATTCCGGGCATGACAACATCGGTGAATACCAGGTCGAAGGCGCCCTTCGTCTCAATCAGTATATTGAGCGCGGACTCCGCGTTTGTCGCCCAGACCGTCGACTGGCCGAGTTCTTCCAGCAAGGCGAGCGCGAAACGTCCGACGACTTCATTGTCCTCCACCATCAGTACGCGCTGCGTCGGCAGCTCGTTGCGCAACTGGGCTGGGGTGGCGCTGTGGTGATCGGCGGTAGGCCGCACCGTTGAGCGCGGAAGGTAGATCGTGAAGGTGCTGCCTTCACCAAAGCGGCTATCGACGCTGATTTCGCCACCGGACTGTTTGGCGAAGCCATAGGCCTGGCTGAGGCCAAGGCCGGTTCCTTTGCCGACTTCCTTCGTGGTGAAGAACGGCTCGAAAATGCGCGCCTGCGTCTCGGCATCCATGCCGGTGCCGTTGTCCATCATGTCTACCGCGACGAAATCACCCTCGATCGCGGCATGGCGGCGTACCGACGGCACGTGGCGGACGTTGCGAGCAACGATCCGCAATTCCCCACCCTGCGGCATCGCGTCGCGCGCGTTGATCGCCATGTTGAGCAGCGCGGACTCGAACTGGTTGGGATCCGCGCTGACCGAGCCGACATCCTCGTCGATCTCGATCCGAACAGACACCGGCGAGCCAACCGTGGTGGTGATCAGCCGTTCCAGGCCGCGAACCCGCTCCCCGACCGAGAAGGTCTCGGGCTCCAGCGGCTGCCGCCGGGCGAAGGCCAGCAGCTGGCCCGTAAGTTGCGCCGCGCGATCGGCGGTTTCCGCAATGGCCGAAATATACCGCTGCTGCCTTTCCTCAGTCTGGTTCGGCAGCAGCAGCAGATCCGCCGAGGCTCGAATGACGGTCAGCAGATTGTTGAAATCATGCGCGACGCCGCCGGTCAGGCGGCCGATCGCCTCCATCTTCTGACTATGCGCTAGAGCTTCGCGCGCGGTCTCCAGCTCCTCCTGCGCACGGCGGCGCTCCGTCACGTCGCGCGTGATCTTGGTGAAGCCGGTCAGCACGCCGGCGTCGTCATGGATCGGGTCTATCACGACATGCGCCCAAAAGGTCGTGCCGTCCTTTCGGACGCGCAGCGCCTCCTTCTCGAACGTGCCCTGGAGCAGAGCGGTACGCAGCGCCTTGGCCGGTTCGCCCGTCGCCCGATCCGCCTCGGTGTAGAAGCGCGAAAAGTGATGGCCGATAATTTCTTCGGCGCGATAACCTTTGATCGCCTCCGCCCCGGCGTTCCAGCTCGACACGTTGCCGTCCGGATCGAGCATGTAGATGGCGTAGTCGCGCACGCCTTGCACCAGCAGGCGGAACTGCTGCTCGCTGCGGAACAGCGCCCGTTCCGCCTCCTTCTTTTCGCTGATGTCCCTTGTGACCTTGGCGTAGCCGATCAGGGTGCCCGTCTCATCGCGCACGGGATCGATCACGACGCTGGCCCAGAAGCGCTCGCCGTCCTTGCGGACGCGCCAGCCTTCAGCCTCGAACTTACCTTCCTGTGCCGCCGTTCGCAGCGCGCGCATCGGCAATCCGGTGGCGCGGTCCTCCGGCGTGTAGAAGCGGGAGAAATGCTCGCCGATGATCTCGGCGGCGACATAGCCCTTGAACCGCTGCGCGCCCGCATTCCAGCTCGCCACGAAGCCGTCCGCGTCCAGCAAGTAGATCGCGTAATCCCTCACCGCATCCAGCAGGAGCTGGAAGCGGCGCTCGTTCTCCATCGCGAGCAGGTGCTGGTTGCGGGTCGCACTCATCGGTGAACGGGCCTATGGGGCTGGCAACAATTCCGCAACGAAAATGGCAGGTTTTCACGCGCTTTCTGGCTGCCCGCGGCCTTGCGGACACATGATGTCGCGGCGCCCCTTCCGCGGGAAGGGACGCGCGTTCACTTGTCCTTCGTCAGCGATGTCTTTCGCTCGATCGTCTGCTTGTTCGGCTGTCCCTTGTCGAGCGTGTCGGAGGGCCGCATCGCATCGCCCTCCTTCTGGTGTTCGGCCGACAGTTTCGGGCGCTTGGTTTCGGTGGTGCCGTTCTTGTCGCCATCCTTGTCCATCGCTGCTCTCCTTACTCGGCGGCAACCGACAGGAGCGGCATTCGATCCGTCTGGCGCAGTTCCTCCGCGAACCAGGTGCAGGTGCGCGACAGGCCATCCTCGAGCGGCACGAGCGGCGCCCAGCCGAGCAGGTTCTTCGCGCGGGTGATGTCCGGCTTGCGGCGGCGGGGATCGTCGACGGGCAGCGGCTGGTGGTCGATGCGCGCCTTGGTCCCGGTCATGGCGACGATGCGGGTGACGAGATCGCCGACGGTAAGCTCGTTGGGGTTGCCGAGGTTGACCGGCTCGGCCCCTACCGTGTCGCTGTCCATCAGTGCGATCAGTCCGGCTACGAGATCGCTGACATAGCAGAAGCTGCGCGTCTGGCTGCCGTCACCGTAAACCGTCAGCGTGTCACCCTGCAGCGCCTGGCAGATGAAGTTGGAAACGACGCGGCCGTCGTCCGGGTGCATGCGCGGGCCGTAGGTGTTGAAGATGCGGGCGATGCGTACATCGGCGCGCTTAAGACGCGCAAAGTCGAGCGCCATCGCCTCGGCCGCGCGCTTGCCCTCGTCATAGCAAGCACGCGGGCCGGTGCAGCTGACCGCGCCGCGATAATCCTCGCGCTGCGGGTGGACTTCGGGATCGCCGTAGACCTCGCTGGTGGAAGTGAGGAGGAAGCGCGCGCCGGACGCCTCGGCGAGGCGGAGGAGGTGATCGGTGCCGAGCACGCAGGTGAGCATCGTGTGCTCGGGATCGGCCTGGTAATGCGGCGGGGACGCGGCGCAGGCGAGATTGTACACGCGGGTGATCCGCTGGGTGAGATCCGTCACCTCGGCCGGCAGCTTGTCGATTACGTCGGCCTTTACGAAGCTGAAGCGCGGGTGATCGATCAGATCGTCGAGGTTCGTCGCGCGCGACGTCTGGAGATTGTCGAGGCACAGCACAGTTTCGCCGCGATCGAGCAGCGCCTGGCACAGGTGTGAGCCGATGAAGCCGGCCCCGCCGGCGACAACGGTGACGGGAGCGTTTGTCTTATCCATGTGGGGCTTGCTCCGGCTGGGGTGAGGCCTTGCGGCTTGAGTGAGATAAGTTTCGAGCTGTTCCGCGCGGTGCTGCGCGGTGTGCGCGGCGAGGACACGGGCGCGGGCGGCCGCACCCAGCGCGCTGGCGTCTTCGTCAAGCGCGGCGAGCGCCTGCTCGGTGGTGTCGGCGAGCATGATGTCAGCGCCGGGGGCGAACAGATCGTCGATGCCGTCCCAGCGATCCGAGAGGATTGGCGTGCCGCACGCGCCGGCCTCGAACAGGCGGACCGAGGGCGACCAGCCGGCGGCGATCATGTCGGCGCGGGTGACGTTCAGCGTCATGCGCGATGCGCTGTAGAAGGCCGGGTGATCGGCGGGCGGCAGGTGATCGATGCGGGTGACGTTGGCCGGCCAGTCGATGCTGTCGGGATATTGCGGGCCGGCGACGGCGAATTCGAGGTCGGGGCGGCGGCGCGCGGGCTCGATCAGCAGGCGTTCGAGGGTCGGCTGGCGATCGTCGCTGTAGGTGCCCAGGTAAGACAGTGCCCAGCGCTTGGGCGTGTCCTGCGGCTGGTATCGCTCGGCATCGACGGTGCAGTAGAGCGCGCGAGCGGCCTTGGCGCCGTACTGGCGCTCGATCCGGTCGAGCGTCGGGCCACCGGTGAACGACAGGTACAGGTCGAAGCCGGGGATCACCTCGGGCGAGAGATATTCGTAGTCGCCGCGGTCGAGCTTTGCGAGGGTGACCGGCGTGTCGATGTCGTAGAAGCCGGTGACGCCCTTGGCAGTGGCCTGGACGTATTTGGCGACCGGGACACCTTCGGGGACGTAGGAGCCGACGATGACGGCATCGGCGTCGGCGATCGTGTCGCGCCAGTTTTCGAGATCGGCGAGGTCGGCGTAGTAGTGGAGCCGGCAGAAATCGGGATCGACTAAATCGCGGCGGTCGCCGGCGTACCAGGGGACGGTGCGCTCGAGGAAGTGGATGTCGTGGCCGCGCGCAGCGAAGCCCGACAGCAAGGCGCGCCAGGTGGTGGCGTGGCCGTTGCCCCAGGAGGAGCCGAGGCTGAGGCCGAGGACGACGAGCTTCATGCAGCCACCTGCTCGGCGGTGGCGTGGGCGCGGAACAGTTCATCGACCTGCTTGGCGCGCAGTTCGTAGGTGTGCTCGGCTAGGACGCGCTTGCGGGCGGCTTCGCCGATGGCGCGGGCGCGTCCGGGGGTGAGGTCGGCTAGCAGGTCGGCGACGTCCTGGCCGGTGCGCGCGACGAGTACTTCCTCGCCGGGGATCAAGAACTGCTCGATGCCTTCCCAATAATCAGTGATGAGGCAGGCGCCCGCGCCGGCGGCCTCGAATACGCGGGTGGCGGGGGAGAAGCCGACCGCCGCCATCGAATCGCGTGCGATGTTGAGCACCGCGATCGGCGTGCAGTTGAAGGCGTTGTGGTCCGCGGTGCCGACATGGCCGAGGTGGCGGACGTTGGCGGGCATGTTCTTGTCGTGCCAGCCGCTGCCGCCGATTAGGAACTGACGCTCTGGCAGCGCGGCGGCGGCGGCGAGGAAGAATTGTTCCACGCGCGCCTCGCGATCGGGCAGGCGATTGCCGAGGAAGGCGAGGTCGCAGGCGAAGCGATCGTCGGGCGCTACGGGGTGGTGGGTGTCAGGGTCGACGGCATTGTACACGGGGATGCAGCGCGCCGCGCCGAGCGCCTCATAGGCCTCCACGACGGGCGGGCCGCCGCCATAGGTGAGGACCATGTCGAGGTGCGGCAGCGCGGCGCGGACGGGGTGCGCGGGATCGGCGCGGATCTCGTCCAGCGTGGCGGCGGCGTCGACGTCCCAGAAAATCTTCAGGGCGTCAGGACTTGCGTGCTCAACGATGCCGGCGATCAGCTCCGCGTCGAACACGCCGACGCCGCTGGCCTTCACCACCACGTCGGCCTTGTGCGCCTCGGCGAGAACCGAGCGCAGACCCTCTGCCGTCGCCGGATAGACGACCGAGGTGGCGTATTCGGGCGGGTCGATGTCGCGGTTCTGCTGGCGGTCGAAGGCGTCGGGTTCGTAGAAGGTGATCTGGTGACCGTGTGCGGCCAGGGCCTTCAGGATGCCGCGGTAATAGGTCGCAGCGCCATTCCAATAGGAGGACAGCAGGCTCGATCCGTAGAAGGCGATCTTCATGCGGCTTCTTTCGTTGGGGTGTCGTCTCGCAGGCTGGCGACGATGGCCAGTAGCTGGTCGACGCGGTGCGCGCAGGTGTGGCGCGCCTTGATGGTGGCGAGGCCGTGCGCGGCGAGCGATTGGCGAAGGCCCGCATCGTCGCGAAGGGCCGTGAGATGGCGGGTCATTTCCGGGCCGTCTCGGGCGACCAGATAGTCGCGCCAGGGTGTGAACAGTCCTTCGGCGTCGTCCCACGGTGCAGAGACGAGCGGGATGCCGCAGGCGAGCGCCTCAAACACGCGGATCGTCGGGATGCCGGGAAGGATGGTGGCATAGTAACGCCGCGGCACGTGGACGGTCGCGAGGTGGCGGGCGAAGATGTCGGGCGCGGCAGCATTGGGCGCCCAGCCATGGTAGCGCACGCCATAGCGATCGAGCGTCGCCAGCCCCTCCGCCGGATAGCGGACGCCGTAGATGTCGAGCGGGAGCTTCGCACCCTGCGCCGGAGCGAAGAGGAAACGTTCGAGTTCTTCGGTCCGCTCGCCGTCGCCCCAGTTGCCGATCCAGACGAGGCCTTCGCGCTCGCCCTCCTCGACCGGCGGGTGAAAGCGGCGCAGGTCGGCGGCTTCGTGCCACGTCCAGACGCGCTTGCCCCAGCCCCACGTGCGGTAGATCTCGCTCAGCGTCTCGCCGAAGGCGAGAACGCCGTCGTAGCCGCTGAGATCGTACGCCTTCATCGCTTCGGGTTCACTGACCGCGCGGTGATGCGTGTCGTGGAACAGGAGGGTGAAACGGGCGCCGCGCTTGCGCAGCGTGCCGATCGCCGCGACGAGTTCGTGGTCGTTCCATTCGTGGACGATGACGAGGTCGGCGCTGTCGGTGAGCTGCTCGACCGGGGTGCCGGGGGCGTAGGTGGTGGCGGTGAGTTCGGGATAGCGTTCGCGCCAGGCCGTCAAACCTTCCTCGCCATGGTCGGCGAGAAGGTTGGCGAGGCTCCAGGCGCCTTCCGGTTCGTAGGCGACGACGTCATGGCCGCGCGCGACTAGCTCGCTCAGCACGCCGCGTAGGAAATGCGCGTTGCCGTGGTTCCAGCAGGAGGCGAGGCTGTGGGTGAAATAGACGATCCTCATGCCGCGGCCCTTTCGTTGGCGCTGGCGTCGGCATAGAGCGACAGCATGGCAGTGGCGGTGGCGGCGAGCGTGTATCGCACGCCGCGATCGGCGGCCGCCGCGCCCAAGGCAGCGCGGGCGGCATCGTCAGCGAGCAACGCTGCAATCGCGTCGGACCAGGCGGCGGGATCGTCGCCGGCGACGAAGAGCGCCGCGCCGTCCCACAGCTCGCGGAAGGTATCGATGTCGGACAAGACCAAAGCGCAGCCGGCCTGCGCGGCCTCCAGTACGGCGAGGCCGAACGGCTCGAAGCAGGCGGCGGAGACGAACACCGGTTGGGTGGCGAGCATCGCCGTCATGCTTTCCGCCGTGAGCTCGCCGAGCAGGTGGAGGTGCTCGACGGGGACCGACGCCCCATGCGGCGCGCGGGTCGAGCCGGCGGCGTAGAGCGGCGCGGCGAGGCGCGCGGCGGCGGCGTCGAGCAGGGGCGTGCGTTTCACCTCGTCCCACAGCCGTCCGGCGGTGAAGGCGATGTGGCGCGTGCGGACGGGGGCGACCGGCGTGGGCGTGCGGCCGTTGTGGATGGCGACCGGCAGCTCGCGCAGGCCATAGGTACGCGCAACGGTGCGGGCGTAGCTTTCGCTCGGCGCGATGACGCGGGTGGCGCGACGCAGTCCCTGCGCGGCAAGCGCGCGGTGCCAATCTAACTTAGGATCGAGTGGCGAAGCGGGGCGCGCGGCTTCCCACCAGGTCGCGACGCAGCCGTGCGCGGCGACGATCATCGGCAGGTCGCCAGGCAGGGTCGCCGCGAGCGCCGGCTGGTTGACGTGGATCAGGTCGGCACGGTGCGCGGTCGCGAGCATCGCGATCGTCGCCGCGGCATGCTGCACCGAGACAGCATCGTCGGTGAGCCAGTCGAGCGGCTCGCCGGTTTCAACCAAGGTCACGCGCGGGATGCAGGCGACTTCGGCGCGCTGCGCCTTGGAGGGGGCGGGGCCGAGCAGGGCGAGGATCGTGGTGACGCCTGCGTCGCTCAGCGCGGCGGCGAGATCGACGGCGTAGCGCCACACACCGCCCACCGCATCGACCGTCATCAGGATGCGCTGCGGCGCAGCGCGCATCAGACTGCGACCTTCATGGCAGGCTGCCGCACGCCAAGGGGAAGGCCGCGTTCTTCCGACAGCCACCTGGCGAGGCGGCGCAGGCCGGTGCGCCAGTCGGCGGGCTTGGCGAGGCCGAGCGCCTCTTCCGCGGCGCGGCGGTCGGCGACGAAATAGCGCTGGTCGCCGGCGCGCCAGCTGCCGAAGCGCAGGTCGATCGGGCGGCCGACGACCGTCTCGATCTCGGCCAAGACGGTTCGCAGGCTGACGGCATTGTCGGGACCGCCGCCGAGGTTGAAGACGTGTCCGCTGTGCTGGTCGATCTGGCGCCAGAGCGCGAGATAGGTGTCGACCGCGTCGCTGACCTCGAGGATGTCGCGGACCTGATGGCCGTCGCCGTAGATGTCGATGGCGCGGCCTTCGAGCGCGCGGATCAGGAAATGGGCGACCCAGCCCTGGTCCTCGGTGCCCATCTGCCGCTCGCCATAGATGCAGCTCATCCGCAGCACGGCACTCGGCACGCCATAGCTGCGGGCGTAATCGAGGACATACTGGTCGGCGGCGCCCTTGGAGCAGCCATAGGGCGTGTGGAAGTCGAGCGGTCGGCTCTCGCCGATGCCATAGGCGTTTACCAGCGGATCGACCGGCTGGTAACCGCGATCGGTCTCGTCGAAGGTGAGATCGGCGAGATCGCCATAGACCTTGTTGGTCGACGCGAAGATCACCGCTGGCGTCTGCGCGGCGGTGCGCGCGGCCTCCAGCACGTTTAGCGTGCCGGTGATGTTGATCGCGAAGTCGGCGCGCGGATCGATCAGGCTGGTGGTGACGGCGACCTGCGCGGCCATGTGGAACACGGCCTGCGCTTCCTGCACCGCCGCGGTCATCGTGGCCTCGTCGCGGATGTCGGCGACGCGCACGTCAATTTTGTCGCCGTGGTTCGCCTTCAGCCAATCGAGGTTCCGCTTTACGCCATCGCGAACGAGCGCATCATAGACGATGACGCGGTGTCCTTCGCCGGCAAGGCGATGCGCAAGGTTGCTGCCGATGAACCCCGCGCCGCCGGTGACGAGGATCGGACGCTGATCGTCTGTCATGCGACGAGCCCGCGCTTTTCGAGTTCGGCGCGCGCGTGGCTGACGCGATCCTCGGCGGTCTGCTGCGCGACCCAGTCGGCGAGGACGGCCAGTTCGGTCTCGAAATCGGCGGTGGCGCGGAAGCCGAGCTTCTCCGCTGCGAGTGATGTGTCGCAGAAGCAATGACGAATGTCGCCGACGCGGGCCTTGCCGACGATCTCCGGCGCGGCGTCATTCTGGCCCATCGCGCGACCGAGCGCCTCGGCAACCTCGGTGACGGAGCGGTCGTGGCCCGAACCGACGTTGAAGGTGCCACCGACCGCCTCGGGCAGGACCAAAGCATCGGCGAAGGCGCGGGCGACGTCACCGACATGGACGAAGTCGCGGCGCTGTTCGCCATCCTCAAACACCATCGGGCGCTGCTTGTTGAGCAGGCGCGAGGCGAAGATCGCGAGCACGCCGGTGTATGGGTTGGAGAGCGCCTGGCCTGGGCCATAGACGTTGAACAGGCGCAGGCAGACGCTTTCGATGCCGTAGGGCGCGCCCATGATGTGGGTGGTGCGCTCCTGCACGTATTTGTTCAGCGCATAGATTGAGGAGAGCGCCGGGCGCTTGGTCTCGGGCGTGGCGACGGGGGTGAGCGGGCGACCCTGCGCGTCGGTGGGATCCCATTGGCGCATGCCGTCGCGGATCATGCCGCGCGCCGCGTCCTCGACCAGCGTGCCATCGGCATCGCGGTACAGGCCCTCTCCGTAGATGCTCATGGAGGAGGCGGTGACGACGCGGCGCACGGGCCTGTCGATCAGCCGTTCGAACAGTACCGCGGTGCCGACGTCGTTGACCGAGGTGTAGCGCTCCACCTCGTACATCGACTGGCCCACGCCGACTTCCGCGGCAAGGTGGACGACGCTGTCGATGCCGTCGAGCGCCTTCGCCACGGCATCGCCGTCGCGCACGTCAGCGACGACCAGTTCGGCCTCGGGAGAAAGATTGGCGGGACGCTGGCCGCCATCACCGTGGACTTGCGGCAGGAGATTGTCGAGGATACGCACGCGGTTGCCACGGCGGAGCAATTCTTCGGTGACAAAGCGCCCGATGAACCCGGCGCCGCCCGTGATCAGAATATGTTCGCTCATCAGTCCCCGCTTTGTGTTTGTTCTGGTTTTCCGCCGGCTTAGCGACGGCCCCACGGGAGCAGGAACATCTTCATCTACCCTTTGTTCCCGAAGCGATATGATCGCGGTGCGACTTCGCGCGCTTTTCCGGAACGCGGATGCGGGCCGTCCGTTGGGGACGTCTTCAACAAAGATGCGTCGGGGGACTGATTGGCGGCGATCATTCATCTCGTTCGGCACGGCGCGCATGCCGATGCCGGTCGGGTGCTGACGGGGCGAGGGGGAGACGACGGTCTCGCTGCGGCCGGGGCGGCGCAGGCCGCCTGGGCCGCCGAGCGACTGGCATCGCAGGCTATCGTTCGCGTGGAAAGCAGTCCGCAGCGACGGACACGCGAGACGGCCTCAGTGATCGCGGCTGCCTTTGGCATCGCCCCCCGGATCGTCGATGCGCTGGACGAACTCGACTTTGGCGACTGGACCGGACGGGTCATCGCCGATCTGGACGGTGATCCGGCCTGGACGCACTGGAACACCGCCCGATCAGCCGCGCAAATTCCCGGTGGCGAGCGGATGACGGACGCCGTGGCGCGCGCGGTGGAACACCTCGGGGCGCTTGGCGCCGGCACATGGGACGGAGCGATCGTCTGCGTTTCCCATTCCGACATCATTCGCGGGGTGGTGGCGCATTACCTTGGCTTGTCGCTCGATCGCATGCTGGCTTTTGACGTCGACCCGGGCTCGATCACCAGTCTGGTGGTGGGAGAATGGGGCGGGCGGTTGTTGTCGCTGAATGTCCGGGCAGCGTGATGGTTCGTCAGTCGGCCGTCTTCTCATCCAAAGCGTCAAGCACCTGTTCGGGTGAGACGTCCCGCTTGATCTCGTCGATCTCCGGGTCGCTGCCCACGCCCATCTTCTGCGCCATTCGCTCGATCATGCCAGCAAGGCGCGTCAGTTCATGTTCGGTCAGCAGCGAGATGTGGAGATCTAGGTCTCCGCGCCGGTCCGCCGCAGCGGACATGCGGTTTTGCGAGATGAGCACAAATGTGGACAGGAAGATCGCCTCAACCGACGCCTCCATCGCAAGGATCACGAAGGTGGGATCGAACGGCCGCAACCCGGGAATCCAGCCCAGGTTCCAGACGATCCATCCACCGAACAAGGCGGCGTGCAGCGCCACGAAGCGCATCGAGCCGGCGAACTGCGTAATCCTGTCCGCGATCCGATCGCCCAGCGGAGCACGCTCAGCTTCGCGCTCGGCACGGGCGGCGAGCCGCTCGATATTGTCGCGCAGGGTATGCGCCATCTGACCGTCACTCATACTATCATCAACCCGGCATTGCTGCCGGCGGCAAACGCGCCAGACGGCGATATCGACCATCCAACATCGTACGAAAGGCGGTAAAGAAGTGACCGAATTGATGCAGGCAGCAGTACTACAGGGCCCGGGTTCGATCAGCGTCGAACAGGTGCCCGTGCCGCAGCCGGGCCCGGGCGAGGTGCGGGTGCGGATCGAAGGGTGCGGCGTCTGCGCTTCCAATGTCGAGCCCTGGGAGGGGCAGCCCTGGTCAAGCTGGCCAGGCGCGCCGGGCGGCCTTGGTCATGAGGCCTGGGGCGTAGTGGATGCGGTGGGGCAGGGTGCCGATATGGCGGTCGGCACGCGCGTGGCCATGCTTTCCGAACGGGCGTTCGCCGGTTATGACGTGGCGCCGGTCGAAAAGGTCGTGCCGCTGCCGCCGGCGCTGAACGGCCAGCCGTTCCCGGGAGAGCCGATCGCCTGCGCCGTCAACATCTTTCGCCGTGCGCAGATCGAGCCGGGCCAATGGGTCGCGATCATCGGTATCGGCTTTCTCGGCGCCATCCTGACGCGGCTGGCGAGCGAAGCGGGGGCGAAGGTCATCGCGATCTCCCGGCGCGAGGAGTCGCTCGAACTGGCTCGAAAATTCGGGGCGGAAGTGACCATACCGATGATCGACCATTACAAGATCATCGGCGAGGTTGGGCAGCGTACCGGCGGCAGCTTCTGCCCGCGTGTGATCGAGGCCGTCGGCAAGCAATGGCCGCTGGACCTGGCAGGCGAACTGATCGGCTTCGGCGGGCGGCTGGTGATTGCCGGCTATCATCAGGATGGTCCGCGCCAAGTGAACGTGCAGAACTGGAACTGGAAAGGGATCGACGTCGTCAACGCGCATGAGCGCGACCTGACGGTTCAGATGCGCGGACTGCGCGAGGCGGTCGACCTTGTCGCCAGCGGCCGGCTTGATCCGACGCCGCTTTACACCGGTCGCTACCCGCTCGATCGACTCAACGAGGCTCTGACCGCCACGCGCGACAAGCCGGGCGGATTCGTGAAGGCGCTGGTTACCATGGGGTGAAAGCGTCGCGCACGGCGCTTCAATGGCTTAGCGGGAAAGGACCAATTCGGGCTTTTGCGTGAGCCATTGAAGCGTTCGAAAGTGCAGCGTCAGGAATCCTAGGATGATCCGCGATTCGCAGTCGGTGCAAAAACGAGCGGCCCAGTTTCCTCTATTAAAAACAGCAAGTTATAAGTTTTTCGACGCATTTTCGCGGCCGGCATCGAGTCAAGGCGGTATATTTCGGAAATGTGGCAAGGCCCGGACTTGATCGACTCACGGGCCTGTTCCTAAACCTTGCTCAGTCGGCTCGGCACGTTCTGCCTGAGGCGCTCAAACGAACCATCGTCGTAGCCGACCGTGGCGGGGGCCACATCGGGGGACAGTTTTGCTCTGTTGATTTGTGGTCGCGACCCCGTGTCGCGGCCCTAGGAAAGGTGTGCGTGCCGTTGTCACAGTTTGTGGTGCCAGACGATGCGGGGGAAATGGCACGGGCATGGGCACGGGTGCGGACCAACCTGCGCGAGTCCGCCGGGGCGCGGCTGTTCGACCAATGGCTGAAGCCGATGCAACTGGACGACAGCGGCGATGATGATCGCGTTCGGCTGACACTGCCGTCTGCGTTCATGACCAACTGGGTTCGCAGCCACTATGCTGATCGGCTGTTTCACGAATTCCGCGCAGTCCTGCCGCACATCCGCGCCGTTGCGATCGAGACGGCCCCGACGCGCCACACGCCTGCGGTGATCACGATGGCGCCGGCCGAAGCGCCTGCGCCTGTGCTCTCCGCATCAGAGGCTCCCGAGCCGTCGGACGTGGAGCGTCCGGCATTGGAGCCGCGCTACACCTTTGATCGATTTGTCGTGGACGCGTCCAACCGCGTCGCGTTCAACGCGGCCAGGGCGCTGGCGGAGCCTGGCCCTGTTCGCTTCAGCCCGCTGTTCCTTCATTCCGGCACTGGGCAGGGCAAGACGCATCTGATGCATGCGATCGGCCATTCCTTCATTGCGGCTGTTCCTGGCGCCCGCGTGATCGCCATGTCGGCCGAGCGCTTCATGTTCGATTTTGTGGCGGCGCTGCGTGCCCGCGACACCTTCGCGTTCAAGGCGCGGCTGCGCTCGGCGGACCTGCTGCTGATCGATGACCTGCAGTTCATCGCCGGCAAGGACGCGACACAGGAAGAGTTCTTCCATACGGTCAACGAGATCATGGCGGCGGGCAAGCGCCTGGTGATTTCCGCCGATCGCTGCCCACAGGCGCTGGACGGCATCGAACAGCGGATCATCGGGCGGATGGCAATCGGCCTGGTGGCCGACATCAAGGCGCCGTCGCTGGAACTGCGCCGCACGATCCTTGACCGAAAGGTCGCCGATCTGCCGGATACCAGGGTTCCGCACGAGGTGCTGGACATGCTGGCGGCCCGGATCACGGGCAACATCCGCGAGCTGGAAGGCGCGCTGAACCGCGTCGTCGCTTATGCCCAGCTGACCGGTGAGACGATCGATCTCGACTTTGCAATCGCGACGCTCGGCGATGTGCTGCGCGGCAGCCAGCGCCGGGTGACGATCGACGAGATCCAGAAGCTGGTGTCCACTCATTTTGACCTGAAGCCGATCGACCTTGTTTCGGCGCGCAGGGCGCGCGCGGTGGCGCGGCCGCGGCAGATCGCGATGTACCTGTCCAAGCGGCTGACGACACGGTCGCTGCCGGAGATCGGCCGCAAGTTTGGTGGGCGCGACCACTCCACGGTGATCCACGCGGTGCGGCGGATCGAGGAATTGCGTGACAGCGACCGCGAGGTTGATGGCGCGGTGCGCACCTTGATGCGCGAACTGGAGGGCTGATCGCTCTTGCCGCCAGGTGACGCGTGGCGAAACGCGCTCGCTCGGTGCTCAGGCGTCAGCGATGAACAGCCCGCCGGGTCGCGCCAGAATGGCCTCATAGAGCAGGCGGTCGAGCGCATTATACGCATCGATCGCCTCCAGATCCTCGTCGCTGACTGAGACGTCCGCGGCGCGTGCCGCGTTGATGTGCGGGATGCGGCCGATGTCCGGTACGTCGATCAGCCGCCCGAACCGGACAAGATGGTCTTGGAGGCGCTCCTGAATGCCGACAAACATGAAGTCCCGTTCGATCACCGCTAACGCATCAGCGACCAACGCTTCGTTCCGCTGCGGCGCTATGTCCGGCAGTGCTTCCAGCGCCTTCATGTCCCCTTGCCACAAGGCGGCAGGCAGACCGAAGCCGGCGTAGCGCGGAAAACGGCCGTCTATCTCCGGCCAGCCTACAGGCTCGGCTGGTCTGCCCAGAATTTTCGCCAGCATGAGATTGCCCGGAATGATCCCCTTGCGGAGCAACTGAGCAATGGACCAGTTGGCAAGGGGCGTGTCGCGCAGTGGCGCGTTGGGCGGTGCGACGAGAAAACCGTGATGCGAGCGAACGCGGTCCCGCGGGGCGCGAAGGATCGTGGCGTAGCGGCAGGGCCAGCCGACCGCAGCCCCGAACCCATGGCTGACATGGGAGATCAGCACCTCGGCATCGTGCAAAAGGGGAGCTAGGCGCGCCACGGTAAGCGGATCGCTGGCATGTCCTTCCACCACCGCACGGGCGCCGATGGTGAGCACTGCGCCGTCCGGCAGCGCGCGCTCCAACACGCGGCGCACCGCTGTTCCGGCCGTTTTCGGGATATGCAGAAAGGAGATTTTCGGCGCGTTCATGCGGCGGAAGCGCCGCGCCGCCGTCCGAGCGCCGGGTGCCCGGCGGGCGATCATGGTGAGCGGGGCTCCGCGGCGTGCCTCATGCGCGATGGTGGCGGCCCAGCGATCCGCGCGTGCCGTTTCGAGGTGCCGGGCCTCAAACAAGGCGAGATCATGCAGGAAGCGCGCATGATCGGCTTCGCTTCTCAGGCGGCCGCGCGAGGCGCTTTCCTTGTGAAGCAGCTCGGCTGCGGGCGTGCAGACGGAGGGCAGGCCAAGCGTTTCCTGCACGCGCATGCAGAAATCCACATCGTTGAAGCCAAGCGGAAAGCATTCAGAGAAGCCGCCCACCGCTTCGAACACCGCGCGTCGAACGGTGAGGCAGGCACCAGTGACAGCCGGTTGGGCGCGAAGCGAGCGGAGATAGAAGGGAGCGGTGCCGCGCGGCGCCGCACGGAACGGGTGCAGCGGACTGCCGCGCGAGGAGAAGACCACCCCGACGTGCTGCATGGTACCATCGGGGAACCACAGGGTCGGACCGGCAACTCCGACATCCGGCTGGCTGACCAGCCCGACTAGCTCGGCAAGCCAGCGTTCCGACGTGACTTCGACGTCGTTGTTGAGGAAGCAAAGCGCGTCCGCATCGGTCATTGCCGCGGCCCGGTTATTCAGGCGGGACCAGTTGAACGGCCCGTCATCACGTATGACACGCGCGATCCCCTGCGTGCTCAGCCAGTGCAGATAGTCGAGCGTGGCCTGCTCGGTCGAACCATTGTCGATGACGATCAGGTCGAAACGGGGATAGGCCGTGCGATTGAGGATCGATCCAATGCAGGCTGCCAGCAGATCAAAGCGGTCACGAGTTGGGATAATCAGCGTGACGCGCGGCGGCGGCGCCGGCACATCGGCATGGGCCGCATATCCGGGCGCATCATGCATCTTGGACAAGCGCCAAGGCCCGTCCGCTAACAGCCCCTTGCCCTCATAGTGGGGTACTTCGCCAAAGCGGTGGAACAGCACTTGGGGCAGGTGCGCCCCTGCATGCGGCGGTGATCGGGACAGCAGCTTCGCACCGAGGAGTGGATCGTCCAGCCACGTGTCCGCTGCCGCCAGAGCGGCGGGTCGAACGGCAGCGATTAGAAAGGTTTGTGGCTGGGCACGCGCGAAGAACGTGTCGGGCGCAGGAAGGAACATTCTGCCATAGCGCCCCTCGCCGTCGATATGGTCGTAATCGGCATAGATAAAGGAGAGCGCGGGATTGTGCACAAAAGCGCCGGCAAAGAAGGCGAGTGCGTGGTCAGCCGGCCGGCCGATGCGCGGATCCCAGCTCATCACGAGGTCGGGCGGGCAAGAAGGGCCGTAGCCGTCCGGCGCCTCCGTCTCGGACGCATGTGGCAGCAGCTGCCAGGCGGGGTAGGGTTGGGACGCGAGCCAGCAGCGCGCCTCATCCACAAGGTTTTCGCACAGCTCCGACGGCAGCAGCACGCCGATCGCGGGAAGACTGGGCCATTCGTTGAGGCCGATGGCGGCAAGGCAATCGGCTGTGCCATCGAAGGTGTCGCAGCGTCTTGCCCAATCCTGATAGCCGGCGCGCATGGCGGCTTCATCAGCCGCAAGGCGCGCGCGCCGCATCCCGCGCTCCACTACTTTGTCGAGCAGATCGGGGTCGGCCACCGAAACAGCGACATGCGGGCTTTCGCAATGATCGGAGCCTAGCCGAGCGCCGACGCCGATCAGCTCCGCGATGACATCGATCTGATAGTCGCCCGATCGCGCGGGGACGGTGGCATCAAGCGCGAGCCTACATGTATCGCCCGGCTCCAATGGGTAGGGGAGAAGTACGGTGACATCGTCGCGGATCGGCGGGTCTGTGCGGGGGATGCGACGCCAGCGGGCGCGCAGCCTGATGCCGCCGGGATCGGCGGCTTCGATGCGTATTTCGCCGCTGTTGTGGACCTGCGCCAGCAAGGTGATGGCGGTTCCAGGCAGGCAGGGCGCATCGGGCGGCTCGATGGTGATGCGGCACTGCGGCAGATCGAGGAGTTGCCGTTCGACTGTATCGGCCTCGACAAGAATTCGCCCCCTCGCCGGCGTAAACCTGCGCCCCCGAACAAAAGGAAGCGAAGGCGCAAGCAACAGCGCGCACTGCAGGTTATGCTCACCGATGCTCGACGGGATCTGGACCGATATGTCGAAAGTCCGCTCGGTCCCGGGCGGCACGCTGCTTGGCAACGGGATGTGCCGGATCTCGCCAGCGAGATCCACCCGCAGGGAAACACCAGCGGGTCCGCCCACCCAGGCGAACGCCGAATCATTGCGGATCGTTATCGGCAATTTCGCGCATGAGCCGGGTGCGTAGCGGTCATCGAGGTCGGCCCAGAGCAGGGCACCGTTGGCGAAGGCCGTGAGATCGGGCGACATGGCGGGCAGGTCAGCGACTATCGTGCCAGAAGCGCCATCCAACGTGAACCTGAGCGAACAAAGCTCTGCCGGAGCCGCCGACAGCCTCTTGCGTAAAACTGTGGCCTGAGTGCTCGCACCCTGCGACGAAAACTCGTGTGTGGCGGCGAGGCTCTCGCTGCCGTCCGCGTCGACATAGCCGATCGTCAGTACGCAATGCCGAGACGTTTGCGCCAAGTACGCTTGAACAGAAGCGGGGAGGGGAAGATCGACGACGCGTTCATGATCGCGCGGAACGATGATCGGTCCGTCCATGCCGCCCTTCAAACTCCCTGTCGGCCGCATCGGCGGCGCACCCGCAGCCTGCTAGGGTGTTGCCGCTCGTGCGTCCATCACCTGCAAAGCGATCGCCGGCCACTGGAAAGATCCGAAATCAAGCGGATGAGCTTCGGCGCGAATTGCATAATGGCAAGACTCGGAGCTATCCACCGGCCGCTGCTTGCACTCGGCGAGCAAGTGATGAAACTCGAGGGGGCGGCGACGCATTCAATGCGCAAAACAGTTATTCTGCATATCGGCGCATCGAAGGCGGGATCCTCGTCCATCCAGTCTTTTGTTCGTCGCAACCGTTTCGTTTTCGCTCGCCTAGGCTATGTTGTACCGGACGTCTCGCTGTCGACGGGAGAGCGCGTTACCGGCGATCACGTGTTCGCGCTCGAGGCGCTGGCAAAGGAACGCGACGCGCGCGGCCTTCGCGAGCGCGTCGACGCGATTTTTGAAGCCTCGCGGCGGAATGCACGCGCGGCGCTGCTGTCGGCCGAAAACCTTTCCAATCTGGGAAACAGTGCCGTTATCGAAGGCCTCGCTGCCGAATACGACCTTCGGATTGTCATGTACCTGCGGCGACAGGACGAACTGTTGACCTCTGCCTGGCAGCAATGGGCATCGAAGCTGGAGAGCGACTTCAACGCCTGGCTGATCCTTGCGCTGAAACAGTTCGGCCACTGGGACAAGGTGCTCGCCGAGTGGGAGGAGCAAGCGGGAACCGACGCCATGGTCGTGCGCGTCTTCGATCGCGAAAGCTTCATCGACGGCGATCTCTTGCGCGATTTCGTCGATGCCGTTGGCCTTGGCGAGCACACTCAGGATTTTGACTATCAGCAAAGCGATTCAAATCCATCCGTCACTGATGCGGTGACCATGATGGTCGCCGGCAATCGTGCGATCTTCGAGAATGTGCACGACAACAGGTTCTACAACGCCCTCAATGATTTGACCGGCAGCGCCCTGGTGGAAAAGACCAAGGTATCGCTGCTGACGCGGGCGCAGCGCGACAAGATCATCGAATTTTACCGGCCAACTAATGAAGCGGTCTGCCGGCGATATTTTCGGGGGCGTCCGCGGCTGTTCCCGCATGTCGATCACGATAAGTACCGCTACCTTTCCAGTGACCAGCTGATCGAAGAGAAGTTTCGCGCGATCATGACGATCGTGGCGGGGCTGGTTCGCGATCGCAGCGAATGACGATGGGCGTGCGCGCCGCGTCACATTCGGATGCTCTTCCGGCCAAAGATTGGGCACGCAGCTGCGCGCAGGCGACGGGCTGACGAGCGCGGACGGAACCGCCGCCTACGGGACATCCCGCAAGCAAAGTTCCGAGATAAGCAGCCACTTCGGGTTGACCTTTGCGAGGTGCGCGGGGATGAGCGGCAACGGGCTCAGCGCCGGGGGAGATGCATATTCGTGGAGGAACATGCGCCGATCCAGATCGTCAAAGCTGACGCGCGTCAGTGGATTGTCGACCATTTCGATTCCGCCTTCTACCGCAGGCAGTTGCGGGAGGCTGGAGTCGACCCGCTGCCGCAGCGTGCGCTACGGCACTATCTAGAAGAGGGGTGGATCGCGGGATTTGACCCCTCGCCGCGATTCTCGACGGAATTGTATCTGGCGCTGCACGAAGAAGCCCGTGCAGCCGGCTGTGCCCCGCTGGAATATCATGCGTCGATCGGCCGCTTCCACGGCGCGGAAGTGCCGCCTTCCGATCGCAGCGTTGGACCCGGCATCGCCTCAGTCGAGACGATGATGTCCGAGCTACGCGAGCTTTTCGACGATGAATATTATCGTGAGCAGCTGCCGCTGCCGATCGATGACGATCTGCTGGAACATTACCTTCAGAGCGGATGGCGACAGGGCCTGAACCCGTCCAAGTCGTTCGAGACCCAATATTATCTGGAAACAAACCCGGATGTGGCGGAGAGCGGCGTCAATCCCCTGCTGCACTTCGTTCGCCACGGACGAACGGAGGGACGCCGCACCTCCTGTCCCCCGAGCGACCAGGTTCAAGTGGAGCAGCCGCTCGATGCCTCGGTAGCCACGTCCGCGCCGATCGTCGAAGCCTTGCCGGAAGGCGACCCGGTAGCCGCGTTCTTTGATCCAGCCTATTATGCAGCGCAGCTGGATGCTTTGCCCGATGGCGTGTCGCTGTTTCGCCATTTCATGGACAGCGGCTGGCGCCAGCGGCTGGATCCGTCGCCGACTTTCAGCACGGCCTATTATCTGGAGACCAATCCGGAAGTTGCGGCAGCAGGCATCAATCCCTTTCTGCACTGGGTGAACTACGGTCGGCATGAGAAACGGCCCGCCGTTCCCTATCATCGTCAGCCTGACTTCACGCCGCTCGTTTCGGTGATCGTCCCGAACTTCAATCACGCACGGTTTCTCGAACAGCGCCTCTGCTCGATCTTCGAACAGACGTATCGCCACGTCGAGTTGATCGTGCTGGACGACGCGTCGACGGACGACAGTCGCGAAGTGATCGATCGTTTGCTGGAGCGATGCCCGTTCCCACATCGCACGGTCTTCAACGCTGTCGGCACAGGCAGTCCGTTTCGCCAGTGGCAGCGCGGCCTTGCTATGGCCGAAGGTGCGCTGGTCTGGATCTGCGAAAGCGATGATTTCGCTGACAGCCGGTTCCTAGAGCACCTGGTGCCGGGCTTTGCAGACCTGTCGGTGAAGATGGCGCTCGGACGTATCGAGTTCTGCCGCGCGGACGGGGAGCCGCGATCAGGCATGGGCGGCTTTCGTGACGGTGCCGAAGCCGGCATCTGGGACAGGCCGGTCACGCGACCGGCGGCGCAATGGTTTCGTTCGGCCTTTGCCAAACGGAACATCGTGACCAATGTGGGCGGTTGCGTCTTCCGCAACCAGCAAGTGCCCGAGGCACTGTGGGACCGCGCGGCGCAGTTCCGCATCGCTGGGGACTGGTTTCTCTACATTCACCTGCTTGGAAGCGGGAAGCTTTCCTACTCGCCGGAGGCGATCAGTTACTTTCGACAGCACGAGGCAAATACCTCCGCGCGTAACTTCGACAAGCTATACTATTATGACGAGTGCTGGGAGGTGCAGAAGGAAATCCGCCGTTACTGGCGGGTGGATCAGGAGGCAGGAAACCGGTTCACCGAGGACCTGGCGTATCAATATAGGCACTTCGCTTTGGACCGAGATCACGGGCCATTTGAGGATCGGTTCACCCTTGAATCATTGAATGCGCCTTCTGATCGCATGCCGCACGTCGCGGTCGGCTTCCTTGGTTTCGAAACCGGCGGCGGCGAGCTGTTTCCCCTGCTGCTGGCGAACGAATATGCCCGTCAGGGCATGATGGTCTCCCTGATCGCGGCGAACCTTACCGACCGCAACGACGACATGGTGGCCCGGCTGGACCCGAGAGTGCCGGTGTATTCGCGGGACGATCTGTTCCCTGCCGGGCCGGCCGCGCTACTGGACCGCGCGGGTATCGACGTGATTCATTCACACAGCGTCCTGATCGAGAACCTGTTCTTCGAACGCGGCGGGATGCTCAAGCAGCCCTATGTCGTCTCCATGCATGGATCTCATAACCTGCCGGGCGGCGCGCTTGACCGGTTGTTGTTCCGGTCTCTGCGGAATGTGTCCTACTGGGTCTACACTGCCGAAAAGAACCTGGACGTATTTGCCGGCATCCCGCTTGATCGATCCCGCTTCGTCAAGATGGCGAATGGCATGCCGCGCGACGAGCGCGACGCGCCGTTCACCCGCACGAGCCTGGGTATCGGAGAGGATGCCACGGTCTTCACCTTCATCGCGCGAGGCATCCAGCGGAAGGGGTGGCGAGCATCGGTGGAAGCATTCAAATTGCTCAAGGAGCGCCATCCCGATTGCGAGATGCACCTGCTAATGATCGGAGAGGGGCGTTTTGCAGAACGATCGGCGGAGATTGCCGCTGGCGATCCGAACATCCACTTCCTCGGCTATCAATCGTGCATCAACGGCATCTATCGAATGAGCGATTGCGCCCTGGTGCCGACCCGCTTCGAAGGAGAGTCGTTCCCGCTGTGCGTGATCCAGGCGCTGCAGGAAGGCTGCCCGGTATTGGGCAACGACGTGGGCGAAATCCGCAGCATGTTGACGTCCGACAAGGGCGTGGCCGGTGCCGTGACGGTGAATATGCGGGACACCGGCGGGTTCATCCGGCTTGTCGCCGATACCATGGAGCAGTTTCTGGATCCGGCGTTCCGTGCCACGGCGCGCAGCCTCACGGCAGAGGTGGCCGACCGTTTCAGTATGGAAGCATGCGCCGCTGCCTACCGCCATCTCTATGAGCAAGCGATCGCGATGGCTCAATGAACGCGATCGGGGGGCGGGCGGTTGTTGTCGGAGGTGGCTTTATCGGAAGTGCTGCGGCCTATTCGTTGAGCATCGACGGTTGGGCCGTCACGCAAATCACGCGCGCTACCGCCCGGCCAGCGCCGCCGCACGTGGCTCGCTTTGCGATCGATCACCGCTCGCATGCGATTTCAGATCACCTCGCCGGCGCTCAGGTGCTGGTTCATGCCACGGGCGAGATGCTGCCCGCCTATGTTCCCGACGATTTTGCCGCCGCCTATGTCGAACAGGTCGCGCCGATCATCACCCTCGCCGAACGAGCCCATCAGGCGGGGGTGAAACGGGTGCTGTTCATATCGTCGGGTGGGACAGTCTATGGTCCACGTGCGGCCGTTCCGACCGATGAGGATAGCCAGACCGAGCCCAACAACGCTTACGGCTTTCTGAAGCTGCAGACCGAGCATGCGCTTCGCTTCGTGAGCGCGTGCACGGGTTTGTCCACCATATCCCTTCGTGTGGCGAATCCTTACGGCCCCGGCCAGCGTACTGACCGTGCCTTCGGCTTTGTCACCACGGCCTTTGAGCGCGCCTTACGCGGCGAAGAAATCGTCATTTGGGGAGACGGCGAAACAACCCGCGATTTCCTGTACATTGATGACCTGGGCCGGGCGATTGCCGCAGCGGCAGCGGCACCGCTAGCCAGCCCGATCCTGAACATCGGATCGGGTGTGGAAGTATCACTTAATAAGATTTGCGCATTGGTGGAGCAAGTGGTTGGACGACCGCTACGCCGAACGTATCAGCAGCCGCGTTCCGTGGACGTGCCGCGTAGCGCATTGGCAATCGACCGCGCTGGCGCAGAAATATCGTGGAGACCACAAGTGACGCTTGAGGAGGGATTGCGCCGGATGTTGAAGGCGCGGTCGTGAGAACGGAGCGCCGGGCCATTGTCCATATCGGTCACAAGAAGACCGGGACGACGTTTATCCAGAACCAATTTCATGCCAGCCGTAGCGATTTGCTTGATGCGGGTGTTATCTACCCGTTCCCGGAGCCCAACCATTCGTTCGCTTTATCGGGCCTGTTTCACCAAAGACTTGGAGAAAGAGCGCCGTCACCGCGAAACCGCTATGTTTTGGATCGGGAAGGCTCGCTGAGCGCGATCAACGAAGAGCTTCAGGCAAGTGAGTGGCACACGCTTGTCCTCTGCGCGGAGTCTTTGGCTGGCTTTTCCCGTGAGGAACTGTCGGCGTTCTCGAAGTGGCTGACCGAGTTCGTAGATGCCACGCAGATCGTCTTTGTCGTACGCGATCCAGTGGACTGGGCCGTCAGTGTTGCCCAGCAACACCTGAAAACGCGCGGAGACGTGGAGCGGTTGCTGAACGAGCCGGAAGCGCCGCGCTGGTCGAACATCATTAGGCGTTTCGCGGAGGTGTTTGGCAGGGGTGCGATCACCGTATTGGAATATGAGCGGCTCGCCGCCGTGCGGGAGCGGTTCGCTGCACGTTTCGCGCTCGCAGCCGGCCTGTCCCCGAGTGTCGCTGCGCTGCTTCAGGGCGGCAGTGATGCCGTGAACGAATCTTTGTCCATGGAGGCTGCGTTGCTGCTCGGGCGGTACAATGCGCGGGTTCCGGAAACGGAAGGGGGCCGGCGCAATCCGGCCAGAAGCGGTATCGAACCCAAGGCCTTTGCAGGATTGCGCGGAGAGAAGTTCGATCTTCCTCAGGCTGCGCGACTACAGGCGTATGCACAAAGCCGGGATGACGTCGCCTTTCTCGCCCGCGAGTTCGGGATCACACGTTACAGCTATTCAATCAGCGACATTCCACCCAGCCGCTTCACCGAAGAGGTGTCACCCGCCTTTCTCGATGCGTTGGCGGATCGCTTGGTCGGTTTACAGGGGCAGGCGATAGCCAATCGGCTGCTTGCAGATGCCGAGCGGATGCGAAATCGTGGCAATGAAGCGGGCGCCGCTGCGGTGCTCCGGAACGCCGCAGCGCAATTTCCAACGGATCAGCGCGTCATGCGGGCACTTGCTGCCGGTAAAGGAGGGAAGGGTAGGCGGGTCGGCTGAATTTAACTCGGGCGCCGGTGGTGGTCGGCAGCCTGGGAGCCGCCGACCGCTCGTCTCAGACGTTGAAGCGGAACAGCATCACGTCGCCGTCGTGGACGACATATTCCTTGCCTTCCTGCCGCAGCTTGCCCGCTTCACGCGCGCCCGCCTCGCCCGCCAGTGCGACATAGTCGTCATAGGCGATGGTCTCCGCGCGGATGAAGCCGCGCTCGAAGTCGGTGTGGATCTCACCCGCTGCCTGCGGTGCCTTCGATCCCGCAGGCACCGTCCATGCCCGTGCTTCCTTGGGGCCGACCGTGAAGAAGGTCAGTAGATTGAGAAGCTTGTAGCCGGCCCGAATAACGCGGGCGAGGCCGGTTTCCTCAAGGCCCAGCTCGCTAAGGAACATCGCGCGATCTTCCGCCGGCATGGTGGCGATCTCCGCCTCAATGGCGGCGGACACGACCACCGCCTCGGCGCCTTCAGCGGCAGCCTTCTCGAAAACGCGGGCGCTGTGCGCGTTGCCAGTGGCGGCGTTCGACTCTTCCACGTTGCAGACATAGAGCACCGGCTTGGCGGTGATCAGCTGGGCCTGCGCGAATACGCGCGCTTCCTCCACATCCTTGGGTCGAGTAAGCCGCGCCGGCTTGCCCTCGCGCAGCAGTTCAAGCGTCTGCCCCAGCACACTGGCGCCGATCTTGGCCTCCTTGTCGCCCTGCTGACCCTTCTTGATCAGGTTTGGCACGCGCTTCTCCAGGCTTTCGAGGTCGGATAGCATCAACTCGGTCTCAACAGTCTCCGCATCTGCGATCGGATCCACCTTGCCCTCAACGTGCGTGACATCGCCGTCTTCGAAGCAGCGTAGGACATGAACGATGGCGTCCACCTCGCGGATGTTGCCGAGGAACTGGTTGCCAAGGCCCTCGCCCTTGGACGCGCCGCGGACCAGCCCGGCGATGTCGACAAAGGCCAATTGCGTTTCGATGATCTTGGCCGACTTTGCCACCTCCGCCAGCTTCTGGAGCCGCGGATCGGGGACGCCGACGTTGCCCACGTTCGGTTCGATGGTGCAGAAAGGATAGTTGGCGGCCTGCGCCGCGGCCGTCTCCGTCAGTGCGTTGAAGAGGGTGGACTTGCCCACGTTCGGCAGGCCCACGATGCCGCAGCGGAAACCCATGTTCGATCCTTGGTAAAGCTGTTCGGTAGAATAATGTCCCGCGCCCTACCGTGTGCCGCGCCGACACGCCACCCTAGGTTGATGCTGCGCGACGGCGCAGCGCCGTCGTCGCGCGTCGCTGGGAGAGCGCCGTTGTGCTTTCGATTACCAGCGATAGTTGAAGCTGATGCTGATCCGGTCGCTCTTGGCCGTGTTCGGCATCACCTCGTGCCGGAGCCAGCTTTCCCACAGGAAGATGGAGCCAGCGGCCGGCTCGGCATAGACGAATACGTTGTCGCGAGGAGGAGCGGCCATCATCAGGCCAAGCCGGGGATCCTCCAGCCGAAGCGCGCCGGAGCCGGGTGGAACCGTGATATAGGTGGTGCCGGAAACAACGCTGTGCGGGTGGATGTGCCCGGAGTGCGTGCCCCCCGGGCGGAGCAGGTTGACCCACAGGCTGTCCAGCTTGAGTCGCCGTCCGCCGAGCTGGAACCCACAGGCATCTGCAAAGCGGGCGACATGGCGGTCGAGATGCCGCTTCAGGTCCGCAAAGGCGGGATCTCGCTGTGGCAGGTCATCAAGCGACGCATAGGAGGTGTATCCTCGATAGCCATGTGCCTTTGACCATCGTTTTCCAGCCACGTCGTCCATTGCAAGGGCGCGTACCGATGCATCGAGCTCGCCGATGAGCGACTCATCATGGATGCGATCTTCGTAGAAGGACGTGGGAAACAGCGACCGAACAGCCATGGGGGCCCGGTACGCAGGTCCGCCCATCTTGCCAAGCGAAGCTTGCCCAAGAGCGGCCGCGATTCGGCTCTATCTGCTCGCTGCGCGGTGGATCAGCGCCAGCGCGCCGACAAGCAGGGTGAGCACCGCCAGGATCAGCAGGAAGAAGGCATAGAACACGCCCCAAGTTCCAGCATCATTGTCACGGCGGGCAACCCACACGATCGACAGAGCAAAAGCAGTCATAACGGCCAACCGCGGTGCAACGATCGCCAGGGCGGCCAGCAGGGCCGACCCGGCGATGCGATGCGCCGCAGGATAGTTCAGACCGGGGACCACTCCACCGGTTCCTCGCCTTCATCATCTGCAGACACAGTCTGATGATCAGGGCCGATCGCCTCCAGCAATCGGTCGAGCACCCAGTCAACTCCAGTCCCGCTGGCACCGGAGATCGGGATCACTTCCGCGCCGCTCGCTTCTTCCAGCTCCGCCGAAAGGGCGGCGATCAGTTCGTCGTCGAGCATGTCGATCTTGTTGAGCGCGACGACCACGGGTTTCTCGTCCAACCCGGCGCCATAGGCGGTCAGTTCCTCGCGAACGATCCGGTAGCTGTCAGCAACATCGACATCGTTGGCGTCGACCAGATGCAGCAGCACCCGGCACCGTTCGATATGGCCAAGGAACCGATCCCCGATCCCTGCGCCGTCGGCTGCCCCTTCGATGAGGCCAGGGATGTCCGCAACGACGAACTCCTGTCCCTTGTGCCGAACCACGCCCAGCTGCGGCCGGGTCGTGGTGAAGGCATAAGCCCCTACCTTCGCCTGTGCGTTCGTGACGCCGTTGATGAAGGTGGATTTGCCGGCATTCGGGAGGCCGACCAGCCCGGCATCAGCGAGCAGCTTCAGACGCAGCCAGACCCATGCCTCGTCGCTCGGCCAACCGGTGCCGTGCTGCCTTGGCGCGCGGTTCGTCGACGTCTTGTAGCTGGCATTGCCGCGGCCGCCATCGCCACCCCGAAGGAAGACCTCGCGTTGACCCACCTCCGTCAGATCGAGAAGAAGAGTGCGCTCTTCGTCATCGGCCAGCACCTGCGTGCCCACAGGAACCTTGATGACGAGATCGTCACCGCCGGCACCCGTACGGTTGGAACCAGATCCGCCTTGGCCCCGCGGAGCGCGGAAGTGCTGGGTGTAGCGGAAGTCGATCAGCGTGTTGAGGCCGGCCACCGCCTCAAAGATCACGTCACCGCCCTTGCCGCCATTGCCCCCATCGGGGCCGCCATATTCGATAAACTTCTCGCGACGGAAACTCACCGCGCCAGGACCGCCGGCGCCCGAACGAACGAAGATCTTTGCTTGATCGAGAAAATGCATCGCGTGCGCTTAGCGCTTTAGCGCGGCTAAAGCGACCATGCTGGCGAACGCGAAGTTTTATCGGCTGCGATCCGCCAGCAGCATATGCCGCGCGAGCTGACGCGCCGTGTCGCGTTCTAGTCCCAACGCCTTCGCCATGGGCGCGCCAAGCAGCGCATCGCCGAGTGCCATCAAGACCAATTGCAGCGTTTCTTCGTGGATCGGCTTTCCGTGTGCCGGAACGTCGCGCACGAGATCGTCCACGAGATCGTGGATTGCGTTCAGAATTGGATCGAGCGCGTTTTCGTTGCCCGTGAGGATCATCCAGCTAGCCAGCGCGCCGGCGCCGTTCTTGCCAAACGCATCAAAGGTAAGATCAACGACCTCGGCCGGATCCTCCACCTCCCGTGAGCGGATGACCGCCGCCTTGATTGTGCCGACAATCGAAGAGGCCATATGCGCGATCAACGCTTTTTGCAGCCCTTCAGCAGAGCCGAAGTGGTGGAGGAGGTTGGCGTGGGTCCGTCCGATTCGGGCACCCACCGCCTTCAGCGTCACGGCCTGCGGGCCTGCCTCCACCAGTAGTTCACGAGCCGCGGACAATGCCGCGGCACGCGACTCCTCGGGACTCAGGCGGCGGCGAACGGGCGTTGCTGACATGGGCGGCGCTCTTCAACCTTCACGGCAATTTTGCAATGCACCCGTGAAACAGACGAGCAAAAGTTCGGGATTCTGCAACGTTCCTTCCGCCGCCGCAAAGATGCCGGAGCGCCGTAGCGGCGCTCCCGGTTCAGTGCGCGTGCCTCACGCCGCCATCGCCATTCGGTCGAGCTCCGCGTCGCCCTCATCGCCTAACTCAAGCGACAATACGGCGCTGTCGACTTCCCGTCCTTGCGCCAGGGAAAAGCTGGCCTCGCGGCGGACTTCCCGAAAGCCGAGCTTCTCCAGCACGCGCCGGGACGGGAGATTGTCGAGGTGGTGCCGCGCGACAAGTTGCCGCAAGGGGAGGGCGTGCCGCGCCATCTCGACAACCGCGCGACCTGCTTCCGTGGCATACCCGCAGCCCCAGGCGTGCGGCGTCAGCCAGTAGCCCAATTCGGCGGCGCCGCCGCCCAATGCGCTCAGGCCAATGCCCCCGATCAGCGCAGGGTAAGCGTCGTGATGGCAGAGGATCAAAAAGCGCGCGTCAGCCGGTCCCCGCGGCACGGCCAGAAACGCTTCGGCGTCGGTAACGGTGTAGGGCCAAGGCATGCGCGCCAGCTTCATCGCCACGTCTTCATGGGCGATCGTCTTCGCCAGCGTTTCTGCCTCTTCCGGCCAGCCGGGCCTCAGCGTCAGTCTCTTGGTCCGCGCGAACATCTGCGCTCTCCTCCCGAACGCGCCGCTAGCCGAACCTGATGACGGTCCGGCGACAGCGCCTGGTTGAGGGAGCATGAAAAAAGGGAGCCTGGGCGGACCCGGCTCCCTTTGTTTCTGGCTGGCCTCCCTGACGGAGGCTCCGGATCGCCCTGGTGGGCAACCCGGCTGGTCACCCGATGTTACTCTGCCGCTTCGGCAATCATGTCGACCGAACAGAATTTACGGCCGAGCTTGCCCTCGTGGAACACCACGCGACCGTCGACGAGCGCAAACAGGGTATGGTCCTTGCCGATGCCGACATTACGGCCCGGGTAGAACTTGGTCCCGCGCTGACGGACGAGGATGTTGCCTGCGATCGCTTCCTGACCGCCGAACTTCTTCACGCCAAGGCGACGACCGGCCGAGTCACGACCATTGCGCGACGAGCCGCCTGCTTTCTTATGTGCCATTGTGCTTGCTCCCTACGCTTCGCGTTATGCCTGCGCGCCGATCGACACGATCTTCAGGATCGTATGATTCTGGCGGTGGCCGTTGCGGCGGCGATAATTGTGGCGGCGACGCTTCTTGAAGACGATGACCTTCTCGCCCTTTGCCTGCGCGATGATCTCGGCAGCAACGGTAAGACCGTCGGTCGGCTTCAGTTCCGAACCTTCGCCGGCCAGCAGCACGTCGCTCAGCGTAACGGAGGCGCCGGCATCGCCCTCCAGCTTCTCAACGACGATCTTGTCTCCGGCGGCAACGCGATACTGCTTGCCGCCCGTGCGCACGACTGCGAACATGGCCTGACTCTATCCAAATGCTTGTGCCCGGACCGGTCAACCGGGCCAGGAGGAACGGCGCAGCTAGTAGAATCGCTACCGCTTGTCAACGCGGCGCTGCCGCAAAGGCAGGATTAGTGCCGGTGTTCGCGCTTCAGCAGGTACCGCCCATCACTGAATCCGGTGAACAGGCCGGCGATCGCCGGATGATCGACGGGTTCCTCGCTTTCGTCATGAACCAGGTTCTGCTGGCTGACATATGCGACATAGGTCGATTCGGCATTCTCGGCGAGCAAGTGGTAGAAAGGCTGATCCTTGCGGGGTCGGATGCTCTCGGGAATCGATTGATACCATTCCTCGGTATTGGCGAAGACCGGATCGACATCGAAGACGACGCCGCGGAAATCGAGCATCCGGTGCCGCACCACGTCGCCAATTGTGAACTGCGCATGGGTAACGGCCGGCACGGCAGGCGTGCCGTCGATCAATGTATGGCTGGGTGCAGCTGGCATGTGGCCAATCTAATAGATGTTGCGCGCTGCACAAGCAGGCGCTTGCGCATCCCAAACAACCGCGTTAGAGGCGCCGCCTTCGATCGCCCGGTTCGCTCTTCTGCGGGTCGGAAGCCTCTGCGGAGAGGTGCCAGAGTGGTCGATTGGGACGGTCTCGAAAACCGTTGTGCCTTTACGGGTACCGTGGGTTCGAATCCCACCCTCTCCGCCACTTGCCTTTCAAATTGTTGGATTTTCTAGCCTTCGCTTGGCTGATGCCCACACTGATGCCCACCCCGATCGGGGGCGGGTACGAACTCGGACGGCAAGCAATTCTTTGTAACCTAGCGCCTCAACCAAAGATCGGCCGAGGCGCTCGGTTCTTTTCAGTGGAGGCCCTGGCTGGGGCGGCCCCGCGCGACGCGCGAATGAAGAAGGTGTACTTCGCCCAGCGTGCCGGTAAGGTCGTCGACCTCCTGTCCGAACTTGATCCCAAAGTTGGCAGTTGCATGCGCGCGGGCATCTGACAGCTTGGGGATGAAAAGCGTGCGTCGCGTGTTGATGCCGCCAGCCTCGTTGACGCGCAGCTCAGTTGCGCCAAGCCAACGCTCGCACTCGCGAGCAACTGTCTCAACTGAAACCTTAGGAGCATGTCCGTACGGGCCCGATTTGAGCTGCTCCATGATGGCGGACTTAATCTCGATCGCCTTGAACGCAGTAGATGCGCCCGTCCCGAGCACCAATTGAGGCTCGCCCACATCCTGTTCGTAGAAGCCGTCAGTCAGCCACATCCGCATGAACTCCTGAATAGGCGTTAGTGTCTCGATCTGTTGCGCGAGCAGATGAGCCGTTTTCGGAGGGCTGCGCAGGCTGTTCCATCCGTTAGCGGGGACGTGCGTCATCAGGTCATGGAGCATGGCCTCGTAGCCACCATTCTCCAGCTCAGTAATGAGCGCATCGAAGAACACATGATCACCGCGGTTCCGGTCGCCGCAACGAAGAACGGAGAAGCGCCTCTCGGTTCCAATGCTTGCACGAACGACATGGTCGTCATTCGAAATAAACATTAGACGAAGATTGTTGTTTTCCTCAACCGTCTCACGACCCTTACCTTCAATGTGGATCTTGGATCCCGTGATCATATCCTTAATAATGCCATCTGCGCCCGCGGCGGCAGCGATCGCTGCTTCCTCTGCGACAACGAGAAGCTTAGATTTTAAGTGGGCATTGAAGTTTCCGAAGATTGCTCGCAGCTGAGAAACAGTGATGGCGTAACGTCCTAGCAGCTTGCTGATTGCGTCCGCGAAAACACTCTTCCCCGTACCCTTCTCGCCAAGGAGGACGAGTGCTGATCCGGTCTTTTTGCTCGGACGTTGAACGATCTCCGCAAGCCATGTCAGAAGATGCTCGTAAATGCCGCTATCGCCCTCGCAAAGGTTAACGAGGATGTGCTCCTGGAGCAGCTGCCAGCTCCCGCATTTGGCGTGAAAAGGAAGGCCGACGAATGTGTTGAAATGATTAGCGAGACCACCATTTCCCGGGTAGAACCCTAGTCCAGAGTACTCGCGGCGGTTTTCCCATTTAAGCCACGCGGCTGCCACGTTGACTAGTTTAAGTTTGCCTTTTGCATCACGTACAAAAACATTATTGTTATCCTCTAAAGTCTTAAAAGCGTGAATGGGAAGGTCGCTGATGATGCCTTTTTTGGCGTCCTCAAGAACGAGCACCGTCACGGACTTCCCGTCCCGCAGAACGGCGTACTCTCGATTCATGGCGCTCATAGCCGCCTCAAGGTCTCCCTCCTCCGAAGAGGCACTCTTGGCGCGGTCTAGCGTGCGGTCATCCTCCGCATTGATTCCGTCCTCTTCCTCAAGCTCGAGCAGGAAGTTTTTGTTGGGTAGGTCCCGCCTCAGAGATAATTTCGTTTTCCAAGAGCTCCTTGAGGAAGTCGAGACGATCGCGGCCGTTACAGGCCGCGTGCTGGCAGTTGAAGGTGAACCCGCCCTCGAACCCGTCGGCATAGTTGTCCCCGGCGTTGACCACGAACGTACCACTGCCGCCGAGCGTCGTATGTTCTGCCTCGAATGGACATTCGACTTGGACGCCCGGCTTGCCGGATGGGCGAGGCTCACGGATAAAATCGCCGCCAACTAACGTATCCAGCATGGTCTGAATCTCGAAGTGCTTGGCGAACTTCGCGGACCACCGGCGCAGGTTGAAACCGTCATCCGTGATATAGCGATCGGGATCGTCATCATAGTCGTTGGCGCCCGCGGCAATAGCCGCTGCCGTAAAGGCGTTTTGAGGGCCCCTTGCCGCGCCGGACCGGCGGTTACGGCTGATCTTGACGCGGGAGAACTTGTCGAGGTCGAGGGTATTGCCCGCGATCCGCCACGAGCCGAAGTTGCTGTTACTGTTTTTGTGTCGAGGCAAGTAGAACAGACGTGCCGGGTCAACGCATTTCTCGTCGAAGAAGAAGCCCATGTCAGTACAAAAGCCGGCGTATCGCTCCTTCCATTCGTTGATGGCGTCCTGCTGGCTACCACCCCGCTTGGCGAAAATGAACGGTTCGCTGAGCGAGAACACCGCACGGAATTTCGGTATAGGCTCGTGGCGAACAAGGATGACAACGCCCTCGGCGGTGTGCTTGGCGTCGTCCAGCACCTCCAACTTCTTGACGATGTGCGGGAGTACGCCCTTCCGCTCGATCAAGTACCGTTTGAGTAGTTCAAGATCGGCGACGTTGGCGTCCATCTTCTTCATAAAGTGGTCGCGCTTGATCTCCGACGTGTCCTTAAGGTGGCTGTGCGTAGTGTAGATCACCGCTTCCAGCCCATGCTTCTGGATGGTGGCCATCACGTCGTTGAGTGGCGCGCCGGAATCCAGATCGACACCGAGGATGTGATTTGCAATCTGCGCGGAGGATTTGCGGGCCCCATCCGCTGACTCACCTTGCAGGAAGCACGTACCGTTCTTCTCGCCGACCTTATGATCGAGCAGGATGGCGGAGAACTGAGCGAAGGTGGAGGTGATGGGCTTCCACTTGCCTTGTCCTTCCTGACGACTGCGGCCGGTCATCAGGACGACATTAGGGATCGAGCCCGGCGTCACGATGTTCAACTGCGCGGGAGTGTACCACGTCAGGTCGTCTAGCGAGTCCGCCTCCCGTCCCTTGTCGAGGAAGGCGCTGAGCGGGCACAGGTGGAAGCCGGCGGGCTGCTTCAGCAGCGGATCGCCGTCGATCATGAAGATCATCCCGCCTTCCAGCTTGAGGGACGGTTGGGGTTCGACCACGTCGGGGCTGCCAGCGACATAGAGTCCCACGCCCTCGCCGAGGTCGGTTACGAGATCGATCATAGGATCGTCGGCGCGGGACGCCCACCTAGCTACTTCAGTGAGGTCGTCGCTGGTAAAAGTCTCGCCGTGCGAGTCCCTGACGGTTAAGGGTACGTCCCTCAGCCCATGAGGGAATACCCTCATGGGTCCCCTACCCCCCCTAAGGAAATTTCTGCCGGGATGGCCTCGCTCCATAATTTTGCACGCGCTAAGCTTCGATGTCGGATTCTAGCTGATCGAGGGTCGTGCCCACCCGAAGGTATTTGGTTCGTTTGCGGCGTGCAGGTACTAGTCTCGATGGCTGGCTGAACGAGGGCGCTAACCCTGCTGATAGGCGGCATCGAGAAAAGGCTTAGCCTTCTCGATGTCAGCTCCTGACTGGATCGTGAGCTCGAGGTCACCCGTCCCGAAATGGCCGATGCCTCGAACATCGCGAGAGAAGCCCGGCTCTAGCGCCACGGCGTCCGGGTTGACGCGGAGATAGACAAGCAGCTTGCCGAGTTGATTGCGAACCTCGACGCAAGCAATGTTTTTTATCCGCCGGAAGGCGACGTACTGGTCCGTCGTCTTGATCTGCACGTCGTCGCCGAGCGCTACGAGGTAGGCCGAAACCGCATGGTACAGGTCCAGCACAGCAGGAGGAGCTTCTGCGATCTGCTGGGTGATGGTCTTGTACTTCTTGCCCTGCGCCGGCGCCGTTGGCGCAGCAGACGTGGCGATCGCCGGGGTGGCGACCTTGGCACTGGTCGCCGCGAGCTGCTCCAGCAGCAGCAGGTCGTCCGCGTAGCGCCGATAGCGCACCAGCGCGATAGTACGGTTCATCTGCTTAACCGCATGCTCGTCATATTTGCCGAAATCGCCGGCTACGCAGATCAGCCGCGAGCCCGACCAGTCAACCTTGTCCGCGACTTCTTTGCCAAGGCGCTCCATCACCAGCCACTCGAAATCCTTGCGATGGCCCATCAGCCAGTCGAGGTAGAACAGCCCCTGGTTGATGACGTTCTCGTTGGACGAGCGCTTATACTCGATCACGACGGGCGCATTGTTCTCGTCGATGCCGAGCGTGTCCATCCGACCGCCCTCGTTGGTGACGAACTCCGACGCGAGGAAGCGCACGCCGAGCAGCGCTTCGAGATTGGCCTCAAACAGCGTCTGGAGCGACTTCTCTAGAGCCATCGCGCCGCCCGGCAGCTCGGCGACGCCGGATGGCTTGGTGCGGAACAGCTTGAGGTCGCTCATGCGGCGTAGCGCCCGTCATTGAGGCGGCGGGCCATGCCGAGGCCGGCGAGCGCATCGAGCACCGGCCGGACGGTGGCGGCGCGCTTGCCCTTGAAGCTGCGGGCGATGTCCGCTGCGCCCAGCGGCGCGGGCGCGGCGGCGAGGATCGACTGCACCGCGCCGACCTGCTCGGGCAGGGTCGCCGGCCAGGGAACGACGTTGCTGACCGGCGCCGCCGCCGCCTCGCCGAGGTCGAGCGTGGCCGCGACCGGCGCGCGATAGCCGGGGTCCTGGAACTCGGGGCGCAGATAGCGCACCAGCCCGCGCGCCTCCTCCGCCGCCCGCTCCTTGTTGAGCGCGACGAGGCGGGTGAGGATCGTCTCCTCGTCCAGCGTGCCGGCGCGATGCTCGTCGCCCCAGCCATAGGCGTCCGCCACGCCCTCGTCGATCGCGTCGTGATGCTGGCGGATCAGCGTGACGAGCCCGCGATCGTGGATGTCGCGCTCGGCGGCCGTGAGCGCGCGGCTCCTCCCGTCATCGGCGCGCAACGCTTCGAGGACGTTGTAGAGCTTGGTGAGCGTCAGGTCGGCATGCTCGGCGAGCACGCGCTTGCGGAGCGCGTCGAGGGCTTCGGCTTCAGATGCAACCTGATTTCGCTGCGCTTCGCTGATCACGTTAGGAAACGGGTAGGCGTCGAAACACCGCGACTTGTTATACCTTGGATGATTACCAATCCCGCGCCTTGTACCCGCTCTAAGTGACCAAAGATTATGGTATCGGGAGGACAGAACGGCGAGAACGTAAGCGTCGGATGATGCAACCACGACGACGCTACTATCGCCGCCAGTACCCCGATCAAGAAAGGTGAAAAGTCTGTGCTTAGAGGTGATTGGCGTGGCGATTGTACGAGGCAGCCCTCGCAGAGCTGGCCTGAACGGCCCCAGGGCCTCGCCGAATATCCACCAGTTCCTTCTCCGGATAGGACGCGGATTTAGGTCACGTTCTGGCTTAACATTTACGAGCAGATGTTGAAATGCCGCCTTGAAGCGGGTAGACGATTGAGGAAGCGGCTTGCTAGCACAGCTTCCTTACGCATCGGCAGCGCGGGATGGCCCTGAGGTCCACTTGATCGTACGGCTTGGTGGCGCGTCGCTGGTGCTTGTTTTCGGGTGTTTCATCGACGGGTTCGTCTTGCTTTTCCGTACGCGATGAGAGTTGCGCGAGATCGAAAGCACAACGTCCGCTTTCCTCCCAAATGCTGCCACTTACGATCGCGTCGATGGCTCCCAAATGCGGACTGGCAGCTAACGCCCATCAGCGGACGTTCGGGGCTAACCTTAAGCTGTCCGATTGCGGCCGCTCATGGCCCCCGCGCATGCCATCGATCAGGTCGCTCTCGTGGGTGGAGCGGACGATACTTGCACGTTTCAATCGGGTCTTGCATCGGGATAAAATCGATCTTTGTTGAGCCTTTTGCCCAAGTGAAGTTCCTTCAGGGTGTAAGCGGGAAGTGGTGGTATTCGCATCTTAATGTGGCCAACATACAGGTAATGTCGAGCCGCATCGTTGAGAGCACCCCAAGCGGCATACATTTGATGGTTATTCCAGTTTATGTCATCAACCAGCTTGACCGGGTTGTCGCTCTTCAGCTTGTGCCTTATACGGTGAACCTGATTGATAATCGCTTCCGCATGTTCGTTCATTTTCGCTGCAGGCAAGACAACATCATCACCGAATAGCCAAGCGATTTCGTGTATCCGGGCGGAACGCGCTCGACTACGGGAATGTTCTGCTCGAACGTTTATTGATGGGTGAGCGCTATCATCCTCGTCCAGCTTTTCTCGGACTGATTCATCTAGCTCGTGCGTGAAGTCATGCAGTGCTCTGAACCGCTTATCGTGTAAGTCGGAGAATAGCTTGCGTTCTGCCGTACGGGCTTGCCGTAACTGGAACCAGATCGTGAACGCGCCGACTACCAGCACGACAAGCGCTTGGATCAAGGGGCCGAGGATCGGCTTGATCTCCGCCCATAACGCGGTAATCATCCTTGCCCCTCTTTCGCTCATGCAGGTATCTAGAAAGAACTATGGGGGAGGTCGCATGTTCAGCAAGTTCGAGCGTATCACCGATCTAGACGAGCGAAAGCTACTTCAGTGCAACGACTGTAAGCGGGAAACCATCCACACGCTGGAGGCGCGTTGTCGCGGGGTGTGGGATTTCAAACACCCCATGGGTGACGTGGATGGCGGAACGGAGTTTTCGCTATTCAGGTGCGGGGCGTGTGACGCGGTCTGCTTGGAAACAGATAGCTGGAATAGCGAGAGCTTCGATCACGACGACGAAGGAAATATGTATGCGGTGCATGAGGTCGCGCAGTTCCCTCCGCCTTCATCAGCGGACTTCTCGTTTGACACTTCCCACGTTCCACCGCCGCTCACCGAACTGATCGACGAAATGATGTATAGTATGGCTGGCGGCAAGCTAAACCTGTCAACCATCGGATTGAGGTTGGTCATTGAGTTCATCGTCAACCACACGAGGTGCAGTGGGCGAAATCTCTATGAGAAGATAGAAGATCTTTGCGTTCGGAATAGCGTTGATGCCGATCAGAAGGCGCTGCTGCATACAATTCGAGATAAGGGTAATGCGGGCGCGCACCAGGGCGTACCAATGACCAAGCAAGAGATGGTTGCTGGAATGAGCATCGTCGCTTTGCTACTTGAGAAAATTTACAACGGGCCGGCGAGGCAAGCCGACGCAATCAAGAAGGCGCAGCAGGCTTTCCAGAAGGAAACGCCAAGGCAAAGGCTGTTTGGACACCATGACAAGAAATCCGAGAGGCTGGATGGTTTGGCGGAGTAGCAATAGTCCTGCTGCCCCCGTCGCGAGCGGGCATACGCGCCCCAACCGTCGACCGCGTCTTCCATCCCGAGATGGAGGGCGTGCTGCTCGACGGCTCGAAGCGCGTGATACCGCGGCTGAGGGGATTAAGCGGGGCGTCCCTGTGGGCATATGTCGAGCCGGCGGGGATCTGGTCGCCACAGACCGCTCTGAAGGTCGTCGCCGTCCAGAACAGTGCGAAGGACGGTGAGTGGATCCGCTGTGCCGATTGGAAAGTGGTGCGCGAAATATTCAATCAGCCGAGCCTTGGATTGATCGGTCCACCGTGAGGTTTTAGAGAGATGGATCTTGGAGCAATTCAACGAAAGTGCGCTATTCGAGCTATACGATGCCGTATCGGCGGAGGGCGGCGTCAGTCTGATCGAGTTGCGTAGAATGCTGGACGATTTCAGCAATCGACCGCGTTCTTCGGATGATGTCCAGGCATATCGCGAGGGCCGCAAGCCGTGGAAAAAGCTGCACGACGAGATCGTGCCCGTCGAGCGCTTCCTTTCGGTCGCCTGTTCCGACCAGACGATCGTGCGTTTCCCTTTGAACGACCAGCCTCCTGACGCCTGGGTGACCGTCGGTGGCGGACCTGCAGTCGGGATTGAGGTGACCGGAGCGCTGGCTCGTTCATCCGTCGAAATCGCCAAGGGGCTGGCGGACGGAGGGGCCGCGCCCGGGTTCATCGGCCTGCAGGACGACGCGAAGCAGAGCGCCTTTGACGCGGCGCGTTCACGCAAGCGGATCACGCATTCCCGCAAGGGCATCGAGGACAGCATCGACCGATCCATAACCGATCGGCTAGAGGCGAAGGACAAGGAGAAGTTCTCTGGTCAGATCTTGCTGATCACGGCGCCGATCGGGTCGTCGCCGGGGCGCGATCTCTCCGAGATGGCGGCCAGGTTCAAGGAGAGGGCGGCCTTGCTTCCGTTCGCGCAGGTGTTCGTAATCGATGGCGGGATTGGAAAGTCGTTGGTGCAGGTCAAGTAGCTGGAGGTGTCTCGAGTGGCGACGGTGCCAGAATGGAGGAGCTTCGCGACGTCGGCGGTTCCGGGGGTCGACGACTGCTGGGAGGAGTTCACTGGGGTCTGGCACTACACGCACATGATGCCTGCGCTCCGCATCGCGGAAGACCGTCAGATCTCCGGACGGCTCATCTACGACGGCAAGCTGCTCGCTACCCGCACCGAGGTGGCCTACCTCTCACCCAAGCAATGGGGCGGCGGCAGCATCTACGGCAGCTTCTGCTTCGAGGCGTCGTGGCCGGAGATCCATGGACCCCGCAAGCTCTATTGGGTCGAGGAGAACCGGTCTTACCAGAACCCGATCGCCCGCTTCTTGCTGTCGTGGAATGACGTGACGCGCCTGCCGGTGACGCCCTACGATCCGACGACCGATGACGGGCCGCTGCGGCTTGTCGGTGACAAGTGGTATTGGCTGAAAACCAGCGTGCCGGAGATCGTCATCGATGACCCGGTCCCGTTCAGCGCCCTGAGGCGGCTCACATTCGAGTCCCACCGGCAGGGATACTGCCACCACACAAAGAGCCGTTCATGTTCGGAAATGGATGCCGCGAAGCGGATGGACGTCCAGACGTCCTTCGTCGCGCGCCTCGTCGGGGGTGGTGCGATCGGGCTGCAGGATCTGATGGTCGACGGCGACGACTTCGCCTGGGGCGTCAGAAGCGGGTTCACTAACCTTTGGCTACGGCTGTTTAAAGGCCACAGCTGGGATGGTCCGATTGCGGATGACGTGGGAGCGGCAGACTTGATCGCCGGCGCATGCCTAACCTACCATGCCGGTGACGTGGGTCGGGCGAAGCGCCTCATGGCGCTGATCGACACTGAGGAGCGTGCAGAGCGCATATTCCGTGACATGATCAGAGAGCAGTTCGACTTTCCCACCTTCGATTGGGACTAAAGCCGCTCAGTTCAGTTCGCTGCAAAGTGCCGCGACGGCGGCATCGACGGGTGCCGCCAAGTTCTGCGCCAGTTCCTCTATCTTCTCGCGGGCGATCGCTAGCACCGCGCCGGTCACATGGTTGCCGCGCACGATGTTCTCCTCGTTGGTGATCCGCGGACGGACCACCGTGTAGACGGCCTCGATTTCGGCAAGGGCGTTCCACAGGTTGTAGCTTCGGACGCGGTATCCTTGACGGGCGTGAGAGAGCGTGTCGAGGCCGGTGCGCACGGCCTCGTAGTGCACCTGTGTCTCGTGAATGCGCCGTTCGAGATCCCATTCGGCATCCAGCGGTTCTGAGGCGGCGGGCAGGGCGGTCTGCAACATCGACAGCGCCTCACGGATCAGTCGCTGCTCCTCTCGGCGCTCTGCGTCCCGCTTCCTCTGCTCCAACCATAGCGTGGCTGTCACAGTCAGAAACACGCCGACTATCGCAGCTACTGCCTGCAGCCAGTCTCCAGCGGATATGCCGACCAGACCGGCCCACAGGGCAGGCCGGGACAAAACAATCGCCGCCAGCACACCGCCGATCAATCCTGCCGCCACGCAGGCCGCAACTTGGAACCAGTTGATTTTCTTCATCACACATTATTTCGCGCGTCGGGCGCGGCTACAAGGCCGGTCGTCGCGGATCTGTCTAGCGGCGCAAAAGTCCCGCTTTGCTGCCCGCCACGTAGCAAGCCCTCCGCCGATGTATTTTGGATCGGCAGCCTATTTATGTCCGCTTCAGCTGCCTGCCGTATGGAAACCAGTCGGTCGGCTGACGGCCCATCGCCCGCCGGACAGCTACTGGCCGAGCTAGCCGGTCGGCAATGCGCCCTAATCTCGGCCGTTCAGCTTGGGCCTGCGCGTACCTAAAAGCTGCCGTTCATATTCTTGCTGGAGCGGCGGCTCGAACAGCCGACTCGGGCGCAAAGCCGACCAACTGGTTCGGCGACGGGGGTCGGTCTGACGCGAAGTAAATATGGGACGCACTCGCTCCGCCGTACGAAGGCATCGATCATCTGTAGGGCAACTGGTAACCTGCGTGCCTTCCAGATCCTGCTCGGCCATAGCAAGATCGAGAATACGGTCCGCTATCTCGGGATCGATGTGGAAGACGCACTTGCCCTTGCCGAGAACACTGAGATTGGACCTGTTGGCTCCTCGCGCCGGCGAGGGGCCGACCTCACGGCGCACGGGACTTAGCTGCCGTTCTTAAAATTGGTAGCAAACGTCAACTTTGATATAGCCAGACATTCAGGGCATTTGCTCAGCGACGCACATGCGAGTGAGATCTGGTCCATTGTCGAATAGTCGCCAACGCAATCGGATAGGACAGCTCCAAGCCAGTCGATAATCAAGCAAGATGGCGTATTGACGTCAGTTCGGATCGATTCGGCAACGCGCCATGAAAGTTTGACTCGACATCCCAAGCGCAATGGATGATCCTACCAAAATGAGTCGCCTGTTTGGGATTGGGCGAAGTCTTTAGCGTTATGGCGTTTGCGGCCTGCGACCCTTAAAAGGGGAGACGATCGATGCTGTTCACGCTCGGACATGGTCAACACGTGTTGATTGACACCGGCGCTGCGCCGCCGGGCGCCACCGGGACCGCCCCGAACGATGTCGTACCGCTGGATTCCGTGCTTGAGGCCGAGATCGGCGATACCCGATCCCGCCTAGTCCCGGCGGCGGTCGGGGGCGGCTCGTTCGCCTTCTACTTTGCTGACGCCCCGGCGTTGCCCGAGGACCCCACGCTCCCGGATCGGCTCGACGATGTTGCGGAAGCAATGGTCGAGGCTGCGAGTGATCCTGAGGCGCAGAATTCGACAATCCCGCCGATCTTCACCTATTTCGGGCAATTCGTGGACCACGACATCACCGCGAACACTGACCGCGAGAGCGTGCTATCCCAGATTGACGGCGTGATCATCCCAGTGGACCGGTCCGACGTTGTCGCGGGACTGTTCAACCTGCGCGACGGATCTCTCCAGCTCGACAGCATCTACGGCGACACCGTGGGACAGGGCCCGTTCGCTACGAAGCTTGCTGGCCTGATGCGGCATCCGACGAGCAAGGCGAAGATGCGACTGGCAATACCCGTCGACACGCCCGGCCAAGTGCCGCCCTTTCCGAAGGGACCGGACGATAATGCGGCCGACCTGCTGCGTCTCGGCTTCCTGATAGGCCGGGGCGATGTCAAGCAGGCGGACCTCGACGCCCTTCCGGCCGATCTGAGGGAGACGTTCGTAAACCCGGATGGAACGCCCAATTTGGAACGGGCGATCATCGGCGACGCGCGCAACGACGAGAACCTGCTCGTCGCCCAGCTACACATGTCGATGCTGCGGTTTCACAACAAACTTGTCGACGCCACCGGCAGCTTCGATGGCGCCCGCCGCCTGATGCGGTGGCATTACCAGTGGCTGCTCGTGAACCAATATCTGCGGACGATCTGCGACACGGCAGTGGTCGACGACGTGGTGGCCCGCGAGGCGCCGCTCTACGGCGAATTCTTCGCTGCCCACGGGACTGCAGGCTCCGCCCAGATGCCGCTCCCGCTCGAGTTCTCGGTCGCTGCATTCCGCTTCGGCCATTCGATGATTCGCAGCGCCTACGACCACAACCGTTTCTTCGGCGAGGCCGTTCCAGGCGACCAGAACCTCCTGCCCGAGGCGTCATTCGAACTGCTTTTCGCCTTCACGGGCAATGGCAAGATGAACAATCAAGCTCCCAGGCTTCCGCGCAACTGGGTGATCGAATGGGACCGATTCGTACGGACCGATCCGACCAAGCCGATGCACGCGGCGCGCAGGATCGACACCCACCTCGCACCGCCGCTCGCCGACATGAATAACGAGCCGACTGGCGTCTTCAAGCACCTCGCCAAGCGCAACCTCAGGCGCGGCTACAGACTCTCCATCCCGACGGCGCAGGCCTGTATCGCGTCGCTCGCGGCCGGCACGCACCCAGGCCTGACGCCGCTCAGCCGGACCGAACTCACGTCCGGCGATGCAGGCGCGGCGCTCGACGCGGCCGGCCTCGCCGACGCCACGCCGCTGTGGTTCTACGTGCTCAAGGAGGCCGAAGTCCGCGCGAACGGCCAGCATCTCGGTCCACTCGGCAGCGTCCTGGTGGCAGAGACGCTCGTCGGCCTCGTGGCGAACGATCCGACGTCCTTCTGGAGGGGCGGTGCCGGTGGTAGCCGCTGGTCGCCCGACGCCGCTGGCCTCGCCGGTGGGCCCATCGACTCGCTAGAGGCCATGCTGCGCTTCGCGGGCATGCTCTAGGCGCAGTCCTTCGAAAGGGACCACGACATGCCGAAGTTCCGCAGCATTAACGTCAACGGCGCCGCCGACCTGCTCGGCGCGTCGCAGGCGCGACTCAAAAACCTCAGCCGGTACCGGGTCGGCTTCGCACCCACGGCAGCACCTGACAACCCGATGCTGGCGCGGGTGGTCGAGCGCCAGGCGAAATCCAACGACGAGACTGCCAGCCGCGTAATCATGCAGACCTACCTGGAGGACGCGGGCAGCGAGACGCTGCGCGAAATCACCGCGCCGGATCGACCGGAACTAGTGCCCAATCTCCAGCTGGAGACCACCGGCCTCACGCCCGATCTCAACGCCCGCAGCATCGCCTACCAGCAGTTGGCAACGTCGATCCCGATCTTCGGCGGACGGGTGGTCGTCGACATCGACGCCGACCAGAAGTCGCTGATCGCGATCAACGGCAAGCTATCACCGCTGCCGACGGAGTCGCCGATCGCCACCATCAGCCCGTCCGAGGCCTGGGCCAGGCTCCGCGACCGCGCAGGTATGCAAGGTGGACAGCTCGACTATGATCCACCCTCGCCGCCGGTTTTAACCTGGCACCTCGACGAGGTGGGCGAGGCTTGGTCGCTGGTGTATCACTTCGCCTCAGTGCCGCTCGCGCCGCCGGTTGAGCCCGTTCCCGACGACCTCCCCTTTGCGATACCCCAGCAACTCGGCTGCGCGCGGCACTCCAATCGCGCGGCCTATTACGACTATTTCGTGGACGCGGCGGACGGGCAGGTCAGGTTTTACTTTGCCAGCGCCGCCACGCTCGACGTTCCAGCGCCGATGAAGGGACTGGACTGCGACAACAAGTCCCGAGACTTTTTCGGCCTAAGCAATGCAGCCAAGTTCCTGCTGATGGACCCGCTGCGCAACATCGCGACCTACGACTATGGCAACTCCGACCTCGATGCGGTCCCGCAGCCGCCCGTGCCGGCCCAGGCGATCGACCATCCGACGAATGACCTCGGCAACACCAGGCCGGAAGCAGTCTCCGCCCACTACAACGCAAAGGTCGTCTACGACTTCTACAACGACGTGCTGAAGCGTGACAGCGTCGACGACAAGGGAATGCAGCTCGTCTCGATCGTCAACGTCTACTCGAGCGCCAACAATCCCCTGCCCAAGCCGCAATGGGGCAACGCCGTGTGGTGGCAGGGTAAGATGTGGTATGGGCAGGAGAACGGTGTCAGCTTCGCAAAGCACCTCGACGTGATCGCGCACGAGCTTACTCACGGCGTTACCGAGACGTCGTCGAAGCTGATCTATCGGCGGCTGTCGGGCGCGCTCAACGAGTCCTTTAGCGACATTTTCGGTATTGCGATCGCGAATTGGTGGCCGGGCGCCCCGAACGCGGTGTCCACCTGGGACTGGGAAATAGGTCCGGGGCTTGGCGCCAATGGCGGTCCGATCCGCGATTTCGCGAACCCAGCGCGCGCCGGGCAACCCGACCACATGAACCAGTATCGCGTCCTTCCCATTAGCGTCGATCAGGGCGGCGTTCACATTTACAGCGGGATCCACAACAAGGCCGTCCACCTGCTGATGACGGCGAACACGCCGACCGGCGAGGCGGCATTTCCTATCGGCGAGTTGATGCTCCTGCTCTATCTCACGCTGACGCGTCTCACACCTACCTCGGCCTTCATCGATAGCCGCCGGACACTCGAGAACGTCGTCGGCGTTTACCACGCCTCCGACCCGTCGACGCTGACGACACGGCTGAAGGCCATCGACGACGCCTTCACTGCGGTGGGTATCGTCTAAACGGTCCCCGCCACTGGTGGCCTTATTCGCCGTCAAAAACGAATACGCAACATCGATCGTCCACCCCATCACGTCACGACGAATTTCCTAAGGCGCCATTCATCTCAAGAAAAAACCATCGTTCATTACAGAAGAGTTCGTGCTATCGTTGTGGCATAGATTCGAGTTCTTGGATGTTCAACCTTATCGACTGAGACGGAAAGTGGGAGGCATTCGGCATGTCCGATAGCGCTCAAGAGTTAGTCATCACAGGCGGGCGTTGGTCGCTGGAGAATCAAGACACGCCAGCCGTTTTGCCCACGTTCGACTTCGACTTTCCGTCCACCGATGCCGAGTTCGTCATCTTGCCAGGCGCGAAGCAGCGCAACGATGTGACCGTTCCGAAGAGCCCGCCTTTCGCAGGAATTGTCCTGTTAAATTTCTTTTTCAAGAAGAAGGTAGTTCGGGTCGGTACCGGATTCTTCTGCGACCAGCGAGTGGTCCTGACTGCGCGTCATAATCTCGAGCCCGCAACTTACGATTCGGCCGGCGTCTGGGTCGCCTTCGACGCGTCCCGAAACCCCAGTGCGCAGCGTCTTACGATCCTCTCGCACGCCAAACATCCTGTGCTCGACCTGTGCGTGCTGATCACCAAGGAAGACGCACCAGGCGTTTTCCGCCTCGCTGCCAATGGCGCACCGCCTTCGCACGGGGCGGCGGTCGCGGGCTACGGCTTTCCCTATTCGAACGGCCATTCGCGGCTCAGCGTGGCCGATGGCCCGGTTCTTTATGGGCAGGACCATGCGATTGGCTACAAGATCAACACCCGACCGGGAGACAGTGGCGCTCCGATTTTTCATGCAACCGGCGGCACCACGGCAGCGCTCGGCATTCACACCGAGGCGCCGGCGGGGGGCTCTGTCCTCAATGCGGGCCTCCGCTTCGACGACGCAATTCTCGCCGAGGTCGCCAACCTGATCGCCTTCGCCCAATCTTCTGTGCCGTGAGGGACGTCATGACGAAGATCGCTGTTCTTCTAGTTGCTGCCGCAACCATGTCCGGATGCGCGCAGGGGCTGCCGGGCCTCAGGCCGTTGAGTTATGCGACACCGGGCGAGGCGCGCGTCTTCGTTTCGGGCGACCCGTGCATCCACGAGCCGGCGGGCCAAGAGTCTGCGGGCTTGCTCGCGACGATCGCGACAACCGCGGTCTCGGCGTTGCTCGACAGTTTTGGTAACACCTTGAACAAGGCGGCCGAAGGCGGCAACTTGCCCACCGCCGTTGCCACGAAAAACCTGACGCTGTTGCCAGGTGAAATTCCAGCCTGCATCACGTTCGTCCGCGGTTCGTTCACAGCTAGGAAGGGAGGCAAGATCGTCGATCTCGGCTCACGCCTTTGGCAGCCCGGAGATCCGCTCGCCGCCGAAAAGAAGGCGCGGCTGGACAGCTTGTTCGTCCCCGCCGTCTACCGGCTCGATCAGTTCGTGCAACTGCGCCTGGTCGAGGCGCCGGGACGTCGCGCGCTTACCTATTTCCCAACCTTCGTGCTGATCGACCAGTCACTCGACGAGTCGAAGAGGGGCAGCCGAGACCTCACGGTCAGCCTCAAGTTCACCAAGCCTGGCGTCCCGGAGGCAGGCGGCGCGGTGCTGATCCCCGACCGCAAAATCGGCGAAGGGGAAATTTTTGATCTCGACTCTAGGACTGGGCGTCCCCGCTACGAGGCGCCTTGGTTCACCTTCCCAAACGCAATCGCCAACCCGACTGGGGCGACCGACAAGAGTAACGGTGCGGCCAAGCCGAAGGACACGCGGCAGGCGGCCGGAACCGGCGGCATGATCGGCGGTGCCGGCATCGGAGGGGTCGGCGCGGATGTCCCGGGCGGCACCATTCCGCCGCAACCCGGCACGCAGAAGGTCGACCCTTATTCCAAGAGCGCCACTGCCGTTCCCATTACGGTCAGCATCACCAGCGTCGAAGCGCGCCCGAGCAAACCCGGACTGGCGTTTGCCGCCAGCGTATTCAATGGGGCCAAGCCGGCCATCAACAGCGCGATCGCGCCGCTGATCAGTTCGGACGCAGCGGACACGCTGGAAGTGGCGGAGTTAAGTCTTAATGCGGACTATGCGACCAGCTTGGGCGCCGCCCGCGCAGCGCTGATCAATTATTGCGACGGTGTCAGTAAAGATAACACAGTGGCCGGCCGGGCAGACCGGATCGCCAAGTCCTCAGGGGCGCGTGCCGCTCAGTTCAAGGCCAACGGCGCCGCCATCAAGATCGGTGTGTCGCAGCCCTTTGCGGCAATTGTCGAAATCTCGGACGAAATACGCGACAAGGCAGCGCTTCCGGCCTGCGCGGCCTAACGGAAGCGCTCAGGACTAGGGGCGGGCGCTCGGAATGCTTCAAGTCACAGGTCGGCTGTCGGGCTGAATGCTCATAGTAAATCTTATGATACCCGCTGCTGGGAAGCAAGAAAACGGCGGCGAGATGCAGTGCGGTCTGTCTGCTTGATCGACTACGGTCTGGTCTGGCTTCAGCCCATTTTCACGTCGATCTTCATAACGGCATCCCCCGGCTGGCCTCGGACTTCGATCGTTACTCCGGACCAGACGTTTCCCGGCATATTGAGCGGGGGGGCGGTGTCATGGCCAATGCTGCGTTTGTCTCCCAGTGGATAGAGGTCGCTCTCGTCGCCGCGGTTGGGACTGTTAAACACGCGCGCAAGGTCACGGCGCCCGTCAGCCTGGATTAGTTCAATTGCCAGCTTACGTTCCTCATTCACGTTGGCGATCGCCTCGTCGACGACATAGATGGCTATACCTTGATCGGGCAGGAACGCGTCCTGCCCTCCCCGCCGCCGGTACTCGACGACAATATACTGGCGTTCGTTCATCACGTCAGGATTCTGAATGACGATCGCGTCGCCGCCCTCAGCGGCGGGGCGCAGCGCGATGCCAGCAACGGATGTCTGGATTACCTCAGGATTGATCCAGCCATGAAACATGCGCAGCATGCCATTCGGCAGCGTTGGGGTCATGCCGCCGTCCCCCCATGAGCCAGACGCCATCAGGCAATAATCGCCGAGACCATTCGAGCGGAAATTAGCGACTTGCCCGGTGTCGTAGTAGTCTGCCCAGCGTGCGGCGAGATGGCCCCATTCGTGCGCGCATACTCCGACATGGCAGTCCTCAGGCACGGTGAGATACGTGGAAGCGCGGATCCCATTGCCAACATCCACTCCGCCGTTTGGGATGACCCACTTGTGGCTCCAGATGTCGTTTCGTTCGCTGGTCATCTCGGCGCCACCACCGGCGTGAATCACGAACAGGGCCGTCACCGCGCCCTCATCCAGCACGTCGAAGCCCGACATGTCGACGCCGGCACCAAGTGCGGCCAGCACGGCGTCGTGCGCCATCCCCTGCGCATTGCGCGGAAAGGTCCCGTCCATGCCGGAGGTCCCGTCGGCGTAGAAGCTGATGGGATGGGGCATGCGGAACCAGCCATGGACGCTGCCGGTGACGTCGATCCCGCCGCCGTTCGGCGCCCAGCGACTAATCAGACGGTAATAGTCCCGCATGCTACCGGTCGGGAACACCTTGTTTGTGCTGAAAAGCATCTGTTGAAAATAGGCTGGGTTTAGGTCCTGTTGATGCTGCCGGTCAGGGAAATCGACCAGCAGCACGACCGTAGGTATTTCCCCCTCCAGTTGCCGCGGCGGCCGGTCAATTTTCATCGCCTCAGGATTTCTCGGGCCGGTTTCGGTCGCCCCGTCGTCAAGCCCTTGGTATTTTCCACCGCGCCGGTTGGCGCGCCAGACGGCCAGGAATTGCTCGAACGTAGTCTCGGGAAGCAGCCGCTCCTCGGCGATCAGCGCCAAATAGCGCGCGTGAAGCTTGGAAAGCAGGTAAGGCGACGGTGGAACCCGACATTGCGCCTTGTGGCAGCTATCGATCCCGAAAGGCTTCAGGGCAATCCGCATCGCAATCTCCATCGTTGTGGGTCTGGTCGACATGCGTCGCAAAGAGCCATTATGCCGCTCGCTGTCCGGAGAAGGTTGCCGCGCACTTAGTTGCCGCCTCACGGATAGAGTTGGGCGATATAGGCGCGGTCGCTCTCAGAAAGGTCTTGGCCCGGCCGAAAGGGCTGGCCCGTCTTGAAGAGTTCCGCCGGAAGCGAATATGTCATCACCGAATCAAGGTCGAGCGCGCGCGCGCCTGGATAGGATCCGATCGCGAAGAAGTTTAGCTGCGTCGTCTGGTCATCCCAGTTCATCTTGCTCCGACTAAAATTTAGTACCGCTTCGCGGTCCCAGATGTCCCGCGCTCTAGGATTCTGATGCTCGTGGGCGAGCCCCAGCGCATGGCCGATCTCGTGGAGATAGCCGCCTCGTGCTCCCGGCTGGTCGACCGGAAAGCCCAAGTGCATAGTTGCTTCATCCGCTGGTACGCGAAGCGCATTACGTCCGACATAGGAGAAGTTTTCGAACGTTGAGGGAAAGCTTACCCGGATGTCCGACGCACCTGACGAGACGTAGCGAACCTTGACGTTAGCACTCTTGAGCCATTCGCCCATGGTTTCCTGAAACAGGTTCTTTTGCGCGTTACCGCCGCCGAGGAAGCGGACTCGCAAAGTTGAGCCGACCGGCCAAAGCGCCGCGTTTGGATCGGGTTGGAACGTCCGCGATTGTTCGAAATCGAGGCTTTGAACCTCAGGAGCAGCTACTTGCGACGGCGATCGGAACGGTTCCAGCTTGGCTAAGGCGATGCCGATCACCATCGGATGATCGCTCTTGACGATCATAGCGGTTTGGAAGGCACCGCCAGACTCAAGGTTGGGTGCGTTGGACTTCTTCAGGCCCAGCCAGCGTCCAAGGCTCGCGAGCCAACCGGTGTTGCCGCTGTTGCCGAACCTATATTCGAACCGGCCCGGCCTTAGAACGCGAGCGATCACGGTGCGATTGGGATTGCCTAGGGCTTGGGCGAGCTGGGCATCGCCAGCGATCGCGGATTGCAGGGTCGCCAGCGGCACCTCGAGAACCACCACGTCCGTCATCGCTAGTTCGAATTCCTGGGCGCCCTTGGCAATCGCCTCGGCTCCAATCTGGGAATTGAGAGCACCGATCCGCAGGCCCGCCTCGATCGTACCGGTCAAAGTTACATTGATCGGCGTGCTGGTGACGAGGCCGCCCTCGCCAAGTGTCCCGAGTACGCGTGATGAGCGCTCAAATAGCTGTGCGTCGCCGGTCGGGATGGTGCCCGCGCGTACTTCGGGCCACTCGAATACGTCCCCCGGGAGGATGCCGCTGCGCGCCGGAACCAAGAAGATAAAGTTCTGTTCTTGTACCCAACGCTTGAGTGGTTCGCTTTGATTGCGAGATGCACGAACGAAGAGAAAAAGCAGCGCGCCTAGGCTGACAATAACACCCAGCAGCAAAAGCGTAAAAACCTTGCGCTTCCTCCGATAGTCAGGGCGCGGTTCGGCCGTAATGCCGCCCATGCTTCTTCCTCCAGAGAACCGAATAATAGCACTCTTCATCACAAGCAACATCGGGAAACATCCTGACGGCCCGGAGCGATCGCGCGCCATAAGGTATAAGCACCCCTCCCTCCGCTTCACCGGTGGAAAGCGAACTGGGCAATGTGAGCCTCGCAAACTCGTATAAAAAACCTTGGTGTGTAACTTGTCGTGTAAAACGATCTCGCTCAACGCCAGACAGTTATAAACGCGAGGCGTGCCGTGGCTCTTTGAAAAGAACGGAGCAGAGGCTAAATCTTTTCGTCCATCATCCAAAACAGGTTGCTTATCTTGCTATAATCACAAAGCCTGATCAGATCATGACGTGTACATCAATAAGTTTTAGCCCTAAGTAAAAACATGGATTACCAGTGCAACGGTATCGTAAACCATGTGCGTTTACTGCATCTACCATTGTACTGCACTGCAGATAGGGATAGTCTAGCAATATTAATGCGCAGTGCCAGACAATGGAGTCCCATATCGGTGGTAGCTGCTTCCACTTCGCGTCCACAGCATGTCTGACGGACTCGCGGCCTCCCTCGTTAATCATGATGCGTGGCTCACAATACTCCCGTCCTTGATTGATGGAGATTTTGAAATGACAAGCTTAGCTAACAACATAACAAACTTGTTAAAGGAGCGTGCACCGGATCTGGCTGCGGCGTCGACAGATGACGGTGTAAAGAACATTGTTGAACAGGTAGAGAAAGAAGCAATTATACGCACACCCATACCTAACACTGTCGTGTACAAGGTAACCGTTGTGGTTCTTGGTATTAGTGTCATCGGTGTTATTGTCGCCCAAACGTGGATTGCACTGGTTAAGTCGCAGGGCGACATACCCGATGGATTGATCGCCATTGGCTCAGCAGCAATTGGTGCGCTAGCCGGGCTCCTGGCGCCCCCACCGGCAAGGTAGGCGGAGATCGGGCGATTGTTGCAGCCTCAGCGTCCGCTCCGCCGACGCGAATTTGTTCGTCTTCTTGCTCATGCAGGCTCCACCTTTCAGGATTTGGAGCCTCCGACAAATCCGAGGTGGTTCAGACTGCCACGAAGGTGCGCCACTCGTAGACCGCTAGGATAGCCATGCCGCCGAGATGCCAACGACTATGAGGCGGGCAGGTAAGGGTTCATCAGGATAGCGTAGCCGAACGATACGGCGTGAGCCACACGACGCCAAGGGGGTGGGAACCGGTTACTCTCGGGTCGGTGATAAGTCTGCTCTCAGGGCAGCATCTTCAGCCAAACGAATATTCGGATACTGCCGGAGCAGGCGTTCCCTATATTACCGGGTCATCTGACTTCACCTCGAATGGGCTTTCCATCAGCCGATACGCGCTAGTTCGGAAAGGTCGTCGTGAAAACGCCAAGCGGCGCGGAGAAATATTGGGAACTGGGCCAGTGCCTAAAACATGCCCGCTCACCGATCGAGCAAGGGGCGAAAGACAATCTAAACCTGCTGCTGGAAATCCGACACGAAATCGAACATCGCTCGACCAGCCGCATTGATGATGCGCTGAGTGCAAAGCTGCAAGCCTGCTGCATTAACCTCAACGATGCGATCAAGAGCATATTCGGTGCGCAATATGCACTGGAACGCCGCCTGCCTATCGCTCTGCAGTTCGTGACTTTCAGCCCGGATCAACGCGCGATCTTGAAGAAGGCCGGCACGCTGCCGCGTCATGTCGAAACCACGATGGACAATTTTGAGCAGAAATTGACACCGGAGCAGCAGGCCGACCCTCGGTTCGCCTTCCCGGTGTTCATGGTTCACAAGACTGCCAACCGCGCGCCCGGCGCTGATCTTGCCGTGGAAATCGTGCCGCCGGTATCGGAAGTCGATCAGAAATTCAACATGGCGCTGAAAGAGGTGGAGAAGAAGAAATATCTTCCCGCCGCCATGGTGAGGGCGATGAAGGACGAGGACTTCGACGCCTTCACGATGGATAGCTATACCCGGCTTTGGAAGCGTCTCGGCGCGAAAGACCCGGCGAAGGGTTACGGCGCGATAGCCGTCGGCAATCAATGGAGTTGGTATGATACTTGGCGGAACCGCTTAAGGGAGGAATGCCAGCAGCATCCTGAACGATACAAGACTGCTCAGGCTGCCGCTTTGACCTAGCCGGTCGGCGGCTTCCGATATGACCGGACATCCACCATCGCTGAAGCGAATGACCATCTCTGGTCGGCAGCCACCAATCGGCGTCAGCCTCCAGCAACGGCAGCTTTTCACTGTCGACGAGCGGAAAGCCGCCGGTCGGCTCCCGGCCCATTTCCAGTCGCACTCCGATGGTCGGCCGGGGAAGCACTGGACGTCCGCTCCTGGCGAGACCTGTCGTTTAACGCGTCGGTCTGTAAGGGCAGGTAAGTCCCAAATATCACCGCGTCATGTCGTCGATGCCGTCCCGTACAGCCTTGATCGACTCCCGTCAGCGAATGTCCAAAGCTGGGAACCGGGCAGAGGTAGGGAGAACGGCTGGGAGCGAGGCTTCCCGTTGAAATCCGTAAGTCAGCTTACGCCTGATTGTGTTAAAAACTACCGGTCAGTGGCTTTGAGGATCAACATCGCCTAATCGGCAAGGTTTGGCTTACTTGAATCAACAACTTACGAGAAGTGCATAACTCCGGATTTGCTCGTACGGGCCGGTTTCGGGGACGTGGACAATTTCTCTACACAAGCACCCAATGCCAATTGTTTGGCCCAGATCCGGCCCGCCCCGTTAGCGGTCATCACATAGTGTCAGTCAAGATCCAAAGATCTTCAAAAGAGATGTACGCCCAAGTTAGCGGTGGCTACGCGTCGCCACATCAAGCAGAGACTTTTGCTAACTGAGCAACTCGGAGATTCCGGCAGCTGTGTTCAGACGATATTTAACGAAATTCATCCGTCCACCGGATGAGCCGTTTGAGCATATCACTTCGTACGTCATCGGTTGTGCCAACGCCGAGACATGGATAGTTTGATTGCATTGGTTCCCAAGTACAACGATCGTGTAGGCGAAGCCATCACCATCGGGGCTCATCCGATTGCCTTCGGCGATAAGCGGATCGCTGTTGAATCGTGCAGCGCCTGAGGACACTAGCCTGGCCTGTGTCGCGTTCTTCCGAGCCTTTTGCTCCTGAGCGGCCTTCGCCTGCTCAGCCCTCTTCTCCTCATCGGTTTTGCCGTCAAACACACAGCTTCCGATCCATGCGAGCAAGAAAAGCAGCACGAGACAGCCGCCGAGCGTTTCGCCCGGCGACGACGCCTTGACATCATTCGACAAAGATATGCCCCCGCGTTCGCCCGGCTGGTGCCGGGACGGTTAGTCACGCGCGAACACGGGGTAGCACGCCACGCATATTCGCCCTCGCGGGCTATTGTATTCAGCGGGCCGCCCGACGTGAGCGGACCCGTGTTCCGTGCGTGTTTGCACACCTCGCGCCGGTGACTAAGCCATTGCGAGGCGGTCTCTTGATACGCGCGCATCGTTGTTCGACGCAAGCGGTACCGTTGCGGATCGACGCACGGGTTTGCTCGCTCGTTCCTCGCGGCGCGGGCAGGGCGGCAGTGATGCGAAGCTAAGGTCGGGGAACCTTAGTGATGGGGGCGGCCGGATAGCCCAATGGCGCGCGCGATGAGGGCCGCCGCCATCAGCAACTACGCTAGGCACCGTAAACGGTGCCCACTTTGATGCCCATTTCGGCTGCGGATCAAGCCGGTCCGAGGCGAACGGGTGCGAACCACCGCGCATGATTGCTCCAGTCGTTGGTGCGCATCTCGCCTCGCAGTGGGGCAGGGGACGAACTAGCCGGGACGATTGCGGACAACTACTTGTTAGGACACCCTCTCCGCCATCCTTTCTGACACAGAGGCAGCGCCGTGCTTGCGCAGGCGTGAGCTCATGCTTGATGTTCACTTCTGTGGCTTGAACGATATTCAGGCTAGCGGCCGTGTGATCACGATCGCTCCCGCATGAGAATTGTCGGTTCGGTGCGGCAAGTCGGCAGCTCAGCCAGTTCACGTGAACCCTGCGGCCTACCATCAATATTCCTGCCGTGCGCCTGTTGTACCGGTGAGCGCTTAGCGCGCGTGAGTTCCTGGAACGGTCGCGTGGGTTTGATCGGCAACGGGGCGGTTGCCGGCGCTGCCCGAATATTTTCGTGAATGGCCGCGTGTATGCTGGTGGCGGTCTAGCATCGCCGACCAGTTGGCTGCTCGAGAACTATCTGCTCCAAGATCGGCGGTGAAAAGAAGCCGTTACAATTTGCCGGAATGGTGATCCGATAGTCTATCTGTGTTGGTTCACAGATCTCTGATCACGCGCCCGCTATTGCGAGGCGCTTTCACTCATGGCAGGCTTGATTGGCCAAACGTCGTTCATTGGGAGCGCGCTTATGACCATGTTCGGCTCGATCCAGCCGCATGCCTCTCTGTGGAGCGACTCCTCGGGAGAATGGCACGCGAACGTTTCCGTGATCCCGCGCGACACTGGCGGATGCGCTGACCCGACGCGCCGGCTCAGCGGATCGTCATTGGCCAATGAGGCTGTGCTGTGCTGAACCACCGAGTGGACAGCATCGCGAATTTAGAGGCGGCGATCGGACCGACGCCGCCAGCCATGCATTACAAGGTGATCGACCATATCGATGCGGGCGCCGCGGATTGGATCGCGCGCTCGCCATTCATGCTTGCCGGCATAGGGCAGGGCGCGGACCTCCGCATCGCATTGGTCGGCGGCCGAGGCGGGGTTGTGGCCGAGCGGCATGCGTTGCTTTTAAGCGGCGAAGCTGCTGCGGCAGTCGCCATCGCGCAGGTTGGTGATCCATTTGGCTCGCTGTTCCTTCTGCCAGGGATAGGAGAGACGCTCCGAGTTAATGGCCGGGTGACGCAGGTGGCGGGCGGATCCGTGCGCATCGATGTGCGCGAGTGTTACGGACATTGTGCCAAGGCGCTGATCCGATCCGAGTTCTGGCGCGCCGAGCCAGTAGAAGCACCGGCCCGGCTGGATGAATTCCTAGCCGAAAGCCGCTTTCTGGCACTCGCGACGGTGGGGCGGAGCGGCGACGCCGACGTAAGCCCCAAGGGCGATCCTGCCGGACTGCTGGTGCAACGAGATGGCGAAGCGCTGCTGTTCGCAGAGCGGCCCGGCAATCGACGCGCGGACAGTTACCGCAACATCTTGGAATGTGGGCATGTCGCGCTTGCACTGCTGGTTCCGGGCGCGCGGACAGTGGCGCTGGCATCTGGAATGGCCACGATGACGACCGATCCCGTCATGCTCGACCGGTTTCGCGTTGACGAGAAGGCACCCCTTATGGCGACCCGCGTGACTCTGGACCGCATCGTCATCACGCGAAGCGTTGCACTGGCCGATGCAGCGCTTTGGCCAGTCCGGGCGAAGTCCGATGTCGACCCAGCCAAGCTGTTTGTGGAGCACATTCGCGCGAACAAGGCGTCCGGGGTTGCGGCGTCGCTGGCCCGCGCCTCGCTTGCGGTGCCCGGAGCGAGCCACTTGCTGCGGAAGGGTCTCGAAAAGGATTACGAGGAGAATCTGTACTGACCAGCGAACGGATGTCGCGGATCGGCGGCGATTTGTGAGCCTGACCGCCAGATGACGGCGTTTCGGACTTGTTGGGTGAGGGACTGGGTCTGATTCGTGTTGGAGGGGGCGGGAGGCATGGTGTTTGGGCTACAGGTGTGTGACTTCACGACAAGTTAAAAGTGGCGGAAATCCGGGCATTTTGGGTGGGACTGTAAGAAAGTTGCAAAAAGTGTTTGACGGTATTGGGCGGTCGCCCTAGATGGGTGTCACCGCAGCGGTGGCCGGAACGGTTGCCGCGGTGGTCATCGAAATCCAGGCGCCGAGGTCGTCCCACGAAAGAGGGATTGGACTGGGCGTCGGTTTTTGTCGCTCTTTGACATTGTTGGTTTAGATGAAGGGACAT